>CALXWI010000015.1 GCA_944392325.1 uncultured Alphaproteobacteria bacterium
TAAACAATTGCGTATTTTCATCATAATATCTCCTATTATAAACTTCTTTCCTACGAATCTTATAATAGCAAATATTTCAATGGTTGTAAATAGAAATTTTAATAAGAAGACGGAATTTTTTTGATGAAGGGAAAATTAATTGGGCTTTTAAAGCTTTGTTTAAATGTTAGGGGTTATAATGGTGAAAAGTGTTACTTAAGGAGGATGCGATGATTTATGCTCTGTATGGTTTGGTCTTTGGCGCTTTAGTTCCTTATATGGCAAGGCGTTTCGGTAAGTTTATGCCGGCGACAATGGCTTATGCCGTTATTCAGCTGTTAAAACCGCAACGCAGAGTTAAGGCTGAGCGAATCCTCAAAAATCCTCGATATTTGGATTTACGGGCTGCTTATCGTCGTCGCAGTGTGTTGTTTGCGCTGTTGGGGGCAGTGTTGTCTGCGGCCGTATTCTACAAATATGGCGCTGAAAATATTGGCTGGTATTTGATTTTTGTTTGGGCGGCGTTGCTCTTGATTGAAATTGATTATCGCTGGCAGATGTTGCCGGATATTATTACGGTGCCGTTGATTATTATCGGCTTTGGGTACTCGTTGATGGTGGGCGGATGGAGCGGCCCGGGGGAGAGTTTTACCGGAGCCGTCGTCGGGTATTTTTTGCCGGTTATAGCCAGTTTGTTTTTGGTCTGGAAAAACAAAGATGTGTTTGGCGGCGGTGATATTAAATATTTGGCGGCGGTCGGCGCTTGGATGGGGCCGGATAAGATTTTGTATGTGATTCTGACGGCTTGTGCGATTTTTGCGGTATTTGCCGCCTTGAAAAAATGCCGCGAGGGGGCCTTTGGGCCGGCAATTGCGGCGGCGTCACTGATTTGGGCTTTAGTATAAAGTAAGGGATTAAACTGATGAAACAGTTGGTTGAAAAAATTAAAAAAACATCAAAACAAGACAAACGCAAGCTGAAAAGACTGCTGGAAGGGCATAGTTTTGACTTGATGATTATGTCATTAATCTTGTTTAATGCCGTGGTCATGGGGCTGATGGCGGTGCCGGAAATGGCGGTATATGGTGGAATTTTGTTTGTGTTGGATAAGTTGTGTCTGGCCATATTTATTGCCGAAATATTGATGAAGATTTATGCTTATGGTAAAAACTTTTTCCGCTCCGGATGGAATGTGTTTGATTTTACGGTAATCTTATTGTCAGCGGTGCCGGTGACTAGTTATTTTATTGCTTTGCGGACGTTTAGGCTGTTTTTGCTGCTGCGCTATGTTAACCGCTGTGCACGCCTCAAGCAGGTATTGGGTATTTTTATCGGCTTGTTGCCTAGTTTTGCGGCGATGTTGGCGATATTGGCCATATTCTTTTATGTGTTTGCAATTATGGCGGTTAATTTGTTTGGCGGAGTTTTTTTGGAGTTTGCATCGCTGGGGTCATCATTGTTTGCATTGTTGCAGGTGTTTACTCTGGACGGGTGGGCTTCAACCATTGCTCGTCCGGTAATGCTGGAGTTTCCGCATGCGTGGATATTCTTTGTGGCGTTTGTGCTGATGTCGTTTTTGCTGGTATTGAGCTTTGTTATCAGTGCAATTGTTGAGGTGGTACGAAAGTCTACCGGAATTATGCCCAAGATTAAGCTCTAAAATAAAAAACCGTTCAGAAATATTCCGAACGGTTTTTTTGGTGTTTGATGAACCATTTAATTTTTATCCCAAAAAAAGGTAACTGATTCTTGGATAATTTCCTCAATGCAAGGTGAATAGTATTCATCAGCAGTGAGCAAAATCGCAGTCAGATACCGGCGCATAGCGAGATTGTCAAGGTTTTGTATCGGCAAGCTGCTGATAAGTTGCTGCTCGGCAGATTGGACATCGGCAAGGCTGATGCTGTTGTCATGATTAAGATAGCGGAACAGCAACAAATAGAAGTTGTTTTCCGTATCATTCAGGTCAGCAAAGCTGGATATCATCTCGTTACGCAAGTGGAGCAGGTTGAAATTGCCGCTGTTGGGCCAATTGACCTCGGAAATGTTTTTCTGCAGGTATTTCCACTGTGTGCCATGGAGGTTGAGCAAAAAGTTTTTCCAGTCAATGCTGCAGGCGCGATGTTCAAGCTTGTCTGAATACAGGCGATTAACAATCAAAGGCGGGATAATAATGTGTCCTAATGCCGAAAAAATGGTTCTCTTTAGTGCTAATGTTTCCATTTTACTTAAAAATTATAGTGTTAATAATATATGAATTGTCGGAAAAGTAATACATTTTATTTAAAATGTCAAAATATTTGTGATTTTTTTTATTGGAGGCTTGATTTATGCAATTTGAATCCCTAAGTATGCAGGTAGAAAAATAAAACAACTTGATAACTTAGGAGTTTAGAGTAATGAACATTAAACCTTTGCATGACCGTGTGCTGATTAAACGCATTGAAGCAAATAATAAAACTGCCGGCGGAATTATTATTCCGGATACGGCGAAGGAAAAACCCAGCGAGGGTATTGTGGAAGCTGTCGGAAACGGTTTTCGCGCTGAAGACGGGAAAATTATTCCGATGAGCGTGAAAGAAGGCGATAAGGTTTTGTTTGCCAAATGGTCTGGTACTGAAGTGAAAGTCAACGGTGAAGACAGACTGATTGTGAAAGAGTCTGATATCTTGGCCGTGATTAATGATTAATCCGGTGCAAGAGCTTGGTTTGTGTGTTTTTATCAATAAATAGAGGAAAATAATATGTCTGCAAAAGATATTAAGTTTGGAACTGATGCCAGAGCAAAAATGCTTAAAGGTGTGGAGACTTTGGCTAGAGCCGTAAAGGTAACTTTGGGGCCGAAAGGACGCAATGTGGTTTTGGATAAGTCTTACGGTGCGCCGAAAATTACTAAAGATGGTGTGTCAGTTGCTAAGGAAATTGAACTCGCGGATAAATTTGAAAATATGGGAGCACAGCTGGTTAAAGAAGTAGCTCAGAAGACCGCAGATAAAGCCGGTGACGGTACTACAACGTCAACCGTATTGGCTGAGGCAATTATTCGTGAAGGATTCAAAGCCGTTGCTGCCGGCATGAACCCGATGGACTTGAAACGCGGTATTGATATGGCAGTTGAGGCGGTAGTTGCTGATGTTAAATCTCGCTCAAAAGATATTAAAACTTCTGAGGAAATTGCTCAGGTTGGTACAATATCGGCTAACGGCGACCGCTCTATCGGTGAGTATTTGGCTCGCGCAATGGAGAAAGTCGGCAATGAAGGCGTGATTACGGTTGAAGATGCTAAAGGTTTGGAGACCGAGTTGGATGTGGTTGAAGGTATGCAGTTTGACCGCGGATATTTGTCTCCGTACTTTATTACTAATGCTGAGAAGATGGTTTGTGAGTTTGATAATCCGTATATTTTGCTCTATGACCAGAAGATTTCTAACTTGCAGCCGTTGATTCCGGTTTTGGAAGCTGTGGTTCAAAGCGGCAGAGCTTTGTTAATCGTTGCGGAAGATATTGAAGGTGAGGCTCTGGCTACCTTGGTTGTTAACAGACTGCGCGGCGGTTTGAAAGTTTGTGCAGTTAAGGCTCCGGGCTTTGGCGACAGACGCAAAGCTATGTTGCAGGATATTGCTATTTTGACCGGTGGTCAGGTTATTTCTGAAGAATTGGGCATGAAGCTCGAAAATATTACTTTGGATTATTTGGGCTCGGCTAAACGTGTTGAAATCAGCAAAGATGATACTACCATTATTGATGGTATGGGCGATAAGCAGATGATTGCGGATCGTGCAGCTGAAATTCGTAAGCAGATTGAAGATACTTCATCTGATTATGACCGCGAAAAACTGCAGGAAAGACTGGCTAAACTCTCTGGCGGAGTTGCGGTATTGCGCGTTGGTGGGGCTTCAGAAGTTGAAGTTAAAGAAAAGAAAGACCGCATTGATGATGCTTTGAATGCTACGCGTGCCGCAGTCAAGGAAGGTGTTGTTGCCGGTGGCGGTGTGGCCTTGTTGTATTCTATCAAGGCGTTGGATAATTTGAAACCGGCTAACAATGACCAAAAAGTCGGTATTGATATTATTCGTCGTGCTATACAGACTCCGTTGCGCCAGATTGCCGATAATGCCGGTGTTGACGGTGCGGTTGTGGCCGGAAAATTGCTGGAGCAGAATGATACCAATTATGGTTATAATGCTCAGAATGATGAATATACCGATATGGTTAAAGCTGGTATTATTGACCCGACCAAAGTGGTTCGTACGGCTTTGCAAGATGCCGCTTCAGTTGGCGGATTGTTGATTACAACCGAGGCTATGGTTACCGAGTTGCCGCAAAAAGAATGCTCTTGCGGTTGTGGCGGTGCCGGTGGAATGCCCGGAGGTGCTGCCGGAATGGGTGGTATGGGTTTCTAAGCCTAGTCAACATCTTATACCAAAAGCAAAAAAAGGTCTGCTCAGATGGCAGGCCTTTTTTGATGGGGTTATAATTTGATTTTGATACCCATAAGATATAGGATTTTTTGGTTATTGATCTTTTGATATGAAAAGATTTTTTGGAGCCATGACGGATTGTATCGTCGGTAGAGTTTTTGGAGATGTTGCTGAATTGAGCTATCTTCTTTGATTAGAGAGCATAATTGTGAGTAAGAAGATTGATTGCTGATGGCTGATGATAAACACAGGCTGCGGTCGGCAAAGTCTAAGGTCAGAAGTTTTTCGGCGGTGGAAAAATGGTTCTGGATAGCAAAATTGAGAATGTAAGCAGCTACCAATAGGCGGTTGTGCTCCCGTTCAGTTTGATTGGCGGCATTGTGTACGGTGGATTTTTCGTGCTGGACATAGTGATATTGGGCGCTGTCGGTTAAAGCAATGTCTTGAGCAAAAGTAATGGCTTGAATTAGTAAGATATTGTCTTCATAGTAAGACTTGAGGTCTTCGGGAAAGCTGAGATGATGAGTCTTGAATAAATCGGTCTTGAAAATTTTATCCCATATAGCGCCGTTTTTGAGGGAGGATAATTTTTCAGCCAAAGTGTGGCAATGAGCCGTATCAACTAGGTGCTTGACCGGAAGGGATGCTCCATTAACTTCAACCGTATAGGTAGTATAGGCAATATCGCTTTGCCGAGGGAGAGTCGTGTTGTAGAGTTTTTCATAGTAATCATCATCAACCCAGTCATCAGAATCGCAAAAGCCGATATAATCACCGCTGGCTTGGGAGATGCCTAAGTTCATGGCCGGTCCGTAGCCGATGTTGTGCTCAAAGTGGATGACTTTTATTTGCGGGCGGCGCTGCTGATAAGCTTTGATTATGCGACGGCAGGCATCATTGGAGCCATTGTCTATCCAGATGAGCTCAATATCTTGTAGGGTTTGGGAGACTAAGCTGTTCAGGCATTTATCCAGATATTTTTCACTGTTATATATGGGGGTGATGACTGATAGTTTAGGCATTGGCGCGGCTTAAATATATAGTTTTTTTAAGTGTTTTAATTCTTTGAATTTCTGTTTGTACTTTTGGCGAGGCTTGCCCCACAAAAGCTTATACAGAATCCAATATTTGATGTACTTAATATAGGAAAGCTTTAAGGGTTTGTCATTCAAAATATATGCAGCATTCACCTCTTTTATGCGGATGCCATGGCGGAGTTGCAGCTGAAAGATGAATACAGAGAGTAGAAACTCTCCAAAGTAGCCCAAGAAACGTGCTGCTTGGTCATCCATTGATGAAGAATCAATCTGTTTATCTACGGCTTGTAAAATGCTAAAGCAGAAGTTGTTGTATTCTAAAAACAGAGCTTTATTCATGACAAACATATTACACAGGTATTGGACGGAGCCTTGTGCTAAGCGATTGATGGCTTGATTGTATTCGGGAAAAAGTTTGCGGGCGGTTTGAACCAGAATATCAAAATATTTGGTATCTTGCTTGGGAAGTTTGCCGTATTGTGTACGGCAGTTGTGGGATGAAAGGTGCTTGACATCATAAGGCTTGATGACGAGGCAATCGCAATCTTTCATCGTGTCCATAATTAGTTTATCAGAAAGGTGGATTTGCTGGTAATCTTTGCTCATAAAGGGTACAAAGTAAACAGCACCTTTAGGCAGCCAGACAAAGTCATCACGCCCACGCCAGCCATCAAACATAAAGTGACGGCGGTAGTGCATAAAACCAACATAATCAGGATTACCTATTTTATCATAATTTTTCCATACCCAATATTGAGCTGTTAGTTCGCAATATTTGCGGTTATGCTGCGAGATATTGTCACCGGTGTCATCACGCAGCATACCTTCAAACAGTTTAGGAGCATCAGCGCATCCAGTCTGAATCGGGGTCAAAATATCAGACTGAATGAGCGGATGTTCATCATGGTAGGATATGAAGATTTTTATGGACATTGTTTCCTTCTAAATTTTGAAAAATGATTTTTTTAGCTTCTTTGCGTCTTTTAATAAAGTTTTTAAAGACTGGTATTTTTGATTGTATTTTTGATACCGCTTGCCGAAGGCGAAAGCTTTTTTGATTGCATACCAAGATTTTTTCAGCTTAAAACGCATTGGATGTTCAATAACAAACAAAAGTTTGGTATTGTATTCGTTGGCGGCAAAGCGATTGTTGATGTTGGGAAAGTGAATTTGAGCAAGCTCTTTGCGAAGTTGTTGTATTTCCGGATTTAAAATTTGGAAGGCGTGTAAACGAGAGAATATTTCCTGATAAAAATCAGTTTGACATGCTAATTCCCACCATTTATTAGCGAATTCTTCTTCGGGAAAAAACCATGGTTTTTCTTTGCCTGAATAGTGAATTATAAATGGTGATTGGGCTGCAGTTGTCCATTGTTGTTTATGTTCTTTATCCATAAATGGAATACTTTCTTCTCGAAAGGTTTTTTGGGATGTTTCGTAATTCCATTTACTATCAAGTAAAAAAATGTCATTTTGGAAATATTTGTTTAATACATCTTGATCTAAGCATATATAGCTTTCTGCTTCAGCTAAAGATAATAATTCTTGTATGTTTGTTTTATTTATTTGCTTATTATTAAATATAATTACACCACCTTGAAAGTAGGTGTTAATATTTTTTATGCCCAAAGTGTCAATTGTATATTTATAGGCTTGAGGATTGTGATTAATAATCCCATTCCATAAATTGCAAGGGGTGGCTGCTAATTTATGGTTTCCGATGTTAATTTGGAACAATTGAGCAGGATCGGCATTAAAAATGATATCTGCATCACAAAATAAAATTTTAGGGTAAGAGCTAAATATAAGAGGAATGTAGAGCTTAAAAAAAGTTTCAACGGTTACGTGGCTATGTAAAATGAATTTGTGATCTTTTATTTTGGAGGAAAAATCAACAAATTCTAATTTTACATTGGGAGTTTTGATAGCTTTTTTTAATTTTGTTTTGTTTGCATCTGAAATATTTTGTTCAAGTATATATATGATATAATCTTGTGATGAATTTATATGCTGCAAGAGAGAGTGCAGACATACGGAAAAGTATGGTACAAAAAAATTTGATACAGAAAAAACAATTGGTATCATTTTATATTCCTATAGACTAATAAGCGCTTTATTATATTTTTTAGATTTTTTTAAGGCTGTTTTTAGTTTGCTGTATTTGTTTTTGTATTTTTGTCTTGCTTTTTTTGATGGTGAAAGTTTCATTTTAATTTTATAGTATAGTTTTTTTAATGTGAATAACCATTTATGCTGATTAATAAATAAAGATTGTACCATTTCCTGAGTAATTAAAAATTGTTGATTTATATTTGGAAAATGGATTGTGGCAAGTTCTCTTTTTATATTATCGGTGATAATCTTAACATCATGGGACATATTAAAAGCCATGTTTTTTAATATATTTTCATAGAAAGGTGTTTGTCGTGCGTATTGGAAATATAGAGTGGCGAATGATGTTTCGGGGAACATATCTGGTTTGCCTCCGGGCATATGGTATATTTTAATATCATTTGCAGCTTCTGATATTTCATTGTAAAATTCTTCATCAATCGTATTTAGTTCTTTTCTTTGATAAAAAACCAAATAATTATATTTGGGACTTAGGTAATAAATATGATCTTCACAAACTTTATTGATAACGTCTTGGTCAACAAAACGGGGATTGTGTAAGTATTGTAGCATTGTTATTGCTTTTTGCGAAAAATTGATTTTGCGGAGTTCTTTAAGGTTAAATAACAAGATACCACATTGAACATATTTTTGATAATCCATATATATTACATTTTTTATGTAATATTGCAAATTGATACCATTAATGGTGATAGCGTTTTTTGCTCTACTTTGTAAAATATAATCTTTTGATGCTGCAATCCAGTTATTACCAATATTTAAGTCATATAATTCGGTAAGATCAGACGTAATTAATGTATCTGCGTCAATGTAAATCATTTTATCATATTGAGTAAAAAGTTTATCTATGAATAGTCGGTAATAGGTTTCTTGGGATAATGGTGGAAAGACATAAAATAAATAGTTATATGCTTCTAATTCGTGGCTGATGTTGATAAAGCGGACTTTACAGTTTTTATATGGCTTTGCTATTTCTAATATTTTAGATTTGTTTGTGTCATTGATTTGGGTTTCAAGAATTAAGATATCGTAGTTGCGAGTGATATCCATATTTTGGAATAATGAATAAAGCGTTATCCCTAAATATGAGGCATAGTTGTTAGATGAGGATAAAAGTATGGATATTTGTTTCTTGAAAGCAGGTGCTATGGTTATATTTTTAAATAAGTTGTTGGGAATTACCTCTTTTTGGGCATTTTCACCAAAAGCCTGTTTTAAAAAATATTCAAATTGAGGTGTTTTGATTGCATATTTCCAAAATTCTCCGGCTAGAGGGCGGTGTCTGTCGGTAAAAGGTTTTGGACCAGCATAGTGAATTATTTTTGGTGATTTTCTAGATTCATCATATTCTCGGTATAAAGATTGAGAAATGCCTTTTTTTAAAAATTGGTAATCAAAAAAATACCAAACGTGATTCCATGATAAAGGAATGTTTTTTACATCACCTTCACATACGGCATTTAAAATACATTGGTCAAAAAATACCGGCGTCTTTATTTCAGCCAGTTTTGAAAGGCATTTTGTTGTAAAGTTAGTCGTTCTCATTTTTTCAAGATTGAAAAGGCAAATACCGGCTTGAAAATAATTTTTAGGATTCTTTAATTTTAAAATTTTTTCAAAATATGGTTTATATTTTTCTCCGTTGGGTAAGGTGTTGTTTATGTTATAATTGTAAATTGCTGAGATGTTTGAGGCTGCTGCTAATATTTTATTGTTGAGATTGATATCATAAAGTTCACTGACATCGCTGCAAAATACAATATCTACATCACAATAGAGAATTTTTTTTAGATTAGGTAGAATTTGCGGTAAAAAAATGCGGTAATAGGTTTCTTCGCTAACATAACCATATGTATAAAACTGTTGGTTATTCCAAAGTTCTTTATAATCTTCAAGATTTATGAGAGTTATGTTAAGATGGTTGTACTTTTTTAAATAAGATAATTGTTGAGAACAGTATTGTAAATTGCCATTTTTTAATATGAAGATGTTATATGTTTTTTGAAGATTAGAATGCTCAGCGAGAGATAATAATGCAACCGATAACATTGGAATATATGTATCGGATACTGAAAAAACAATGTTTACTTGTGGTCGTTTATTAGGCATTTATCATTTCTCCATTCTATATAAGTATTTTTTATCTATTATAATCGTTTTATTGTTTATGTCTTATGAATTTAAAATGTTCTATATTGTTTCTGGCATTGGCAAAACAAATATCTTTTAGTGCAATCCCATCTTTCCATAATAGGTAGGTTAAGCTTAGTTGGTCTCTTTTGCAGTATTTAACTATGTTAAGCCACCATTCATCCATAATATTTTTGATACGTTGATTGTTATGGTTACGGTATATTATGTTGTTTTCGGTCATGCCAAAATTTATAGGAAAACCGTCATTTCGAATTTTTTCTAAAAATTCATTGATTGTAGGAGTTTCATCTTTTTGTGTTGTTAATATCCATTTGGCATGTTCGTAACTGCATTTTTCTAAAAAATGGCCTGGAAGTAGTAAGCCGACGTATTTGCGAGCTTCTACCAAATCAAAAATAAAGGGTGATAATATATCAATATTAGAATCAATATATATGCTTTCAGTGTATTCTGATAAAACTATATGGGGAAGTATTTTATGATATCTGTTTATTCTGGTGGAATCTAGGTCAGTTCTGAGCAACGGCCGGAATTGCCATATGCCGTCTTGTTTTTTGTTTAGTAATTCTTTATTGTCTGTAAAACAAATATAATCCCAATTTTTATCAACATAGCTTTGTTGTTTTATATTGTCATAATCTCCAACCAAACAAGTGTAAACGCATCTTTTGGTGGGTAATATGGAGGATACTCGTGGGAGAATAGGAGGATTCTTACTAAAATAAGCGTATGATGCGTAGTAGCGACCATTTTGTAAAAAATGAATTAAAGGGCAAATTTGTAATAAAGGTTGCCCATCTAAATATTGTTTGGTATTAAATGTTGATGATGGGTTGTAAAACATTTGCCAACCAATACTTAGATAATGATCTAGTCCGGATAAACCATATTTTTTATATTCAGGGTAGTTTTGAGTATAGTAATCGTCGTCGTATAAGCCTAATTTTATTATTGTTTCTTTATAGTTATCTAAGACTAATGATGTTAGCATTCTATTGTTGGCATGAAGCAAATCATTATGAGAGTCGCACCATCCATTATGAGAGGTGAGGGATGAGAACAAATCAATTAGGGTGTGTTGTTGATCGATAACGTAGTTAAGATTTTTTTCTAATTGATTGAGCTTTTGTTTTAATTTGTTTTTTTTCTTCCAAAAAATTAGTTTCATTATACTCAAATCTCCATACCGGTTTTGAAGGCTTGAAAGGTCCAGAGGTAATCCCATTTGCCGAAGCGGCCGATGCTTTCGATGCCTTGGCTGGTTAAGTATTTGAGGATTATCTCTCGGTGGTGGTAAATGCCGTGGGTGAATGTTACATTCGCGTAGCGCTCAAAGCGGATATCTTGTACGAGAATATCCGAATCGCTAAAGCCACAGACGCTCTTGAGTTTGTCCACGGTTTGTTTTAATACCAATTCGGCGGGTGAAATCTCCGCATCATTGGCGTAAAAAATTTCGGCTTGCAGAGAAGAGCAACCTTCCGGTGCGTTGTCAGGTGATTTCAAATTAGGCGAATAAACCCGTGCCGGCGGAATATCTGCGTCATAGATATAAAACCACAAATATTTAGCAACATCAGGGCGATTGAACCCTAGTGAAACCTGATAGCCGCAGGTCCAGTTGAGGTGCTCTGCAGCAGTTAAAACCTCAGTCGGGCAGCCGTCTATCATCTTGACAATTTCCGGCAGGGGTAAAGAGGATATTAGTCTTGAATAGGTTTCGCAACTTCCATCAGCAAAGAAAATCTGTTTGCTTGAGGGCGAAATTCTGACTACTTTTTTATTAAAACGAATATCCAAGCCTTGACGGCAATCATCTAATATGCTTCTGAACCCGCCTTTTTTGGGGTATTTCATATAATTGGTATAATAAAAGTTGGCGGCTTGTTCGGAGTATGATCCGCGCAAGACTTCTTCCAACGCCGGAGAATAGATGCGGTTGCCAATCCACTTGGTTTCCATATCCTTGGGCGATTGGCCCCAATATTTGCGGGTATAAACCGCGGCAAAGTTATCAGTAAAATAGTTGCCGTTTTGTACTCGCAGCCATTCATCATAATTTTGGATGTCAGCTACTTCTGTATGTGGGCGGTTGACAAAGTCAGTGATTATCTTAACCTTGGTTTCAGTAGGTAAGGCGGCTAAATTATTGATGGCGGGATGTTTGAGCCAGCAGCCTTGATAATAGTTGTAGGAAACCGAGGGGTGGGCATACAGAGGTGAAGATTTTTCAAATATACCTGCAATATATTCATCTTTGGTAAAGGTAAAATGCACAAAGCGGTCAAAGCGGAAACCGTCGATTGTAAAATTGCCGCACAAGCCGCCCCAGTCGTTATCTTTTTCATAAATAACGCTATCAATGCCTTTTTGTTTGAGGTGATAGCCGGCAGAGATACCGGCTATACCTGAGCCTAAGATGATGTTATTGGGCAATATGCTCTCCGTGTTCTAAGATTTGTTTGACACAGAAGTCATACATATCATTACAATGCAGAGCCTCTTTGTACCAATCAACCGTTTTTTCAATGGCTTCTTGCAAACCCCACTTGGCTTCCCACTGCAGCATTACATAAGCTTTGGTAACATCAAGATTGAGCAGGGTGTTTTCGTGTACGGCGTTGGGGTCAGAAGCATCAACAACTTTGCCTTTGCCATAATAATCAACAAGGCGTTTAACAACCTCAAATACGGTTTTGTTGGCTGAGATGTGCGGGCCAAAGTTGAAGGAGGTAGAGTATTCTACCGGATTTTCCATAAGCTTTTGGCCGACTTTAAGGTAGCCTGACAAAGGCTCTAAAACGTGCTCCCACGGGCGAGTGGCTATCGGGTTGCGAATCTCGATATCTTTACCGGCTTCAATATAGCGGATGCAATCGGGAATCAGGCGGTTGTCTGACCAATCACCGCCGCCGATGACGTTACCGGCACGGACAGAGGCGATGGCTTTGCCGTGTTTGGCGTAGTCTTTGGGGTTGAAATAGGAGTTGCGATAAGAGGAAATCATCAACTCGGTGCAGCCTTTGGATGATGAATAAGGGTCATAACCGCCCATACGGTCGGTCTCTTTGTAGCCCCAAATTTGTTCAACATTCTCATAACATTTGTCAGATGTAATCATAACAACGGTCTTGACGCAGTCATGCAGGCGGACGGCTTCCATAATATTTAATGAGCCCATAAGATTGGTCTCATAGGTTTCTTTGGGGTGCTGGTAGGCCGTGCGTACCAAAGCTTGAGCCGCCAAGTGGAAAATTATCTCTGGTTGATATTTTTCAATGGTTTGAGACAAATGTATATAATCGCGAGTGTCGCCGCGGACATCGGCGTAAAGTTTATCATGCAGATGGCAGGCTTCAAAATTGCCTTTATCAGAGTAAGGATCCAAAGAATAACCAACTACTTTGGCCCCCATCATCGTCAGCCAAATGGACAGCCATGAGCCCTTAAAGCCGGTGTGTCCGGTTACTAATACGGTTTTGCCTTTATATACATCATTATACATTATGTGTTCTCCACCATTCAATTGTCATTTTTAAGCCTTCTTCCAAGGTGTATTTTGGGGTCCAGCCGATTGATTTTAATTTTTCGTTATTGCCGACTACCAAATCATCGCCAAAGGCGGCGGGGATGGCTCCCCATAAAATTGAGCCTTGGAAATTGGTCAGCTCGGCGATTTTGTTTACGATTGTGCGCAGTTGTACCGGTTGGCCGGAGCAAATATTGACCGCACCTTCAAGATTGCTCTCAAAAACAGCAACAATTCCTCTGGCGGTGTCTTCAACATGCAGATAGTCTTGGAATTTCAGGCAGTCGCTTACTTTGACATCTTCACCTTTGAGGCAAGAATTGATAACAGAGGGCATTAGTCTTTGCGGTTTTTCGTTGGGGCCATAAAGGTTGAAAATCCGCGGCCACTTGAAGCTTATGCCGTTTTGTCGGCAATAAACTTTGGCTATATTGAATACGGCGTTTTTGCCGTTGCCATATAAGGTTTGTGGGTCGGTAGGGGTTTCATCTTCAAGCAGGTAGCCGTATTTGTATTCATATTCGGAGCAAGTGCCGGCTCCGGCAAAGACTTTGCCGCCATGCTCTTTGAATGATTTGAGCAAGTTGAGGGTGGCAACGACCCAATCCATATTTAAGTCAGATACGTGGCATTTGGGGCCGACGTACCAGGCCAAATGGATAAGATTTTCAAAATTGTGCTCAGCCATAAAGTGTTCAACCGCTGAGGCATCAAGCAGGTTCATCTCGTGTTGGATGAAATTGGGCTGCTCCGGTGCAAAGGGCGGATAAACCAAAGCGTGGACTTCATAGCCGCGGCGCAATAATTCTTTGGTTACTTGCGAGCCAATGAAACCGGTGGCGCCGGTGAGTAAAACCTTTTTCATAAAATTACTCCCAAAGCTTCCACGGGGCAGTGCCTGTCGCCCACATCTTGTTCAAATCTTCTTTATCTTTAAGCATATCCATGGCATGCCAGAAGCCGGTGTGCTTGTAGGCATTCATTTTGCCGTCTTTAGTGAGATTCTTAAGGGGATCTTCTTCCCACATCATATTTTCAGAATCTTCGGGGATATAATCAAATATTTCTGGTTCGCAGACAAAGAAGCCGGCATTAATCCAAGATCCGCTCTCTTTGGGTTTTTCAGCAAAGTTGGAGATAGTACCATCATTTTCAATGCCTAAAGCTCCCCAGCGACCTTCGGGCTGATAAGCTGTCAAAGTGCAGAGCTTGCCTGATTTATTGTGATTTTCAAGTAAGGCCGGGATAGAGATGTTGCCAACGCCGTCGCCATAAGTCAGCATAAAAGCCTCGTTGCCAATATATTTTTGTGCCTTTTTGATGCGCCCTGCAGTCTTAGTATTGCGTCCGGTGTAAAGCATGGTGACCTTCCATGGCTCACAGGAGTTTTGGTGGACGGTTACATCGTTGGTCGATAAATCAACCGTAACATCAGAGTTGTTCATATAATAGTTAACGAAGTAGTCTTTGATGACTTCTTGTTTATAACCTGTCAGAATAACAAAGTCATTGAAACCATAGTAGGAATAAATTTTCATAATATGCCAGAGAATCGGGTAACCTCCAATACCAACCATAGGTTTGGGGCGAACACCAGTCTCTTCCCCTAAACGAGTACCTAAACCACCAGCAAGAATAACAACTTTCATAAACTAAGACTCCTTAATTGGGTTGGCATAAATGGAGATATTGTTGGGACGATCAAATATATTTGTTAGTGATGAAATTTACAAAATATCTAGCGTAACTAATCGGTATATTAGAATCTATAGTGTATTTTGCTTTTGGGTGTTTATAGAATCCTTTATCCTTTTGTATTTACTTTAGTTATTTAGTAAAAATCAAGCCTGTATCGCACACAAAATGACCATTTATATTTTACGTTATATAAGCGGTATCATACAGGTAATTTTTCGATTTTCAAGATAAATTTTTGCTAATGTGTATGTCAGAATAAAATACAATTTTTTTTAGTATTTTATGGTTGGCTAAATTAATGGCAAGCTGGGGCAAACGGGCGCCGTTTGAGCCGCTCGGTTAGCTGTAGTTCGTCCCTTGCCAAAGAAGCCGCGTTGCTCAAGCTGGGGTAGCTTGCCCCCATCGGTTAGTTGAGGTTAGTCCTCTGCCAAGCTCCAAATCCGTCGCCGCTAGGATTTAAAACGAAAACAAGCTCCGTGAAGGAGCTTGTTTTTATTTTAATGGAGCGGGCAATGGGATTGGCTCCTTTTAGTCGCCGCCCTGGCGCTCATAAGCAATAAGCTTACCGGCGTGCTTCCGCCCGCCTTTCGCTGATTGTCGGACCCACTTACTCGTGGCTCCAAATCCGTCGCCGCTAGGATTTAAAACGAAAACAAGCTCCGTAAAGGAGCTTGTTTTTATTTTAATGGAGCGGGCAATGGGATTCGGACCCACGACATCAACCTTGGCAAGGTTGCGCTCTACCCCTGAGCTATACCCGCATCACTGACAACGTGTTATTTAATATCATATTAAAAATAAAATGCAAGCTTTTTTTTATATTTTTTTTGATTTTTTTTTATCTGTCAATATGGCAAATAAAAATAAAAGTAAAATGTTGGCTTTAATGTGGTGATTTTGAATGATTTTTTGTATTTTGTTTGAAATAATGGTTGACAAAATTTGTTTTTAGGAGTATCGCTAATGGCGATATTTTATTATTAACTAATTTTTTTATATTATTATTATGGAAAAGGTTATTTTATCCAATGGTGTTATTTGTGTAGTGACTTCGGGTGCAACCGGTGAGTTTACTTTGTCAGCAACAGTTAAAGTTGGGCATATTAATGAACCAAAGCAAGGATTGGCCGCAGTCTATGAAAAAGTAATGATGTTGCAAAGTGACAAACTTCAGGCCGTGTATGGAGGGACAATAACTTCTTATCTTACAGGCGGAAAAGTGGAAGACTTTGGGACTTGTTTGGAAAAATTGGCTCAGTTGATAATTAAGCCTAAGTTCTCAATAGAACTGCTTGATGAGGCGGTGACTGATATTATCCGTCATACTAAAGACAGAGATGTTTTACCGCGGAGACAGTTAAAACTTTTGTACAAACACAAGGCTTTTAATGGTGGTGTGGTTTGGAATACTGAGGCTTATATCAACTCATTGCTGAGTATAACCGTAGATGATTTGCAAAAATTGCATGAAGTGTATTATACCGGAAAAAATCTTATCATTGGGGTAAGCGGAATCGCACTCGGTAAACTGAAACACGCTTTGGAACAAGCTTTTGCTTGCTTGCCGATGGGTGAAGAATGTGAAACGCAACTACCTAAGTATACCGGAGGTTATGGAGTTTTATCATCTAAGGGAAATTTCCAAAGACTGTTGATGGGCTGGGATGTTTCTGCTTTATCAAATGTGGCTGAAGCTAATGTTATGATGTCTATGTTGGCAGGGCGTTTGGAACGTAGTTTTGCTGATGCCGGTATGGATGTGGTAACAGAAGTTAAAATTGCCGGATATTACGGATGTCGAACTTTACGGGTTGCTGTAGAAAGTGGATGTGATGTGCAAATGAAGGATATTGTAGATATTGTTTGCAAGAATATTCATCGCTTGAAATATGAGTTGGCTTCGGAGCGTAGAATGGAAACGTCTCGCAATAGAGCCATGACAGAAAAACTGTTTAAGTTTGGCCAGCCTGAAGCTGCATCGGTTGAAATTGCTTGGCAATTGTTGGGCAAGGGACGCATGTATGATGTGGATGAACGGATTAATGCTACTTGGTTGGTGTCGGCTCGTGATGTGCAGGATATTGCGAAATTTGTGTTCTCTACTCCTGTAACTTATGTGGTCGCAGCTGAAAATCCATATTATGGATTAGCTGATATTGTAGAAAAAATTGGGTAAAAAATTTTTTTAGGTGTACCTTTTTTAGGTGCACCTTTTTTTGTTAATCTAAGCTTAAAAAATGCAGGATTATGATAAGTCAGTTTTAGTTGCTAGGAGAGAAAAATGCGACAGTTCTATCCGGTTTTGTTATTGTTGATTTCAAATATATTTATGACTTTTGCCTGGTATGGGCATTTGAAGTTTAAATCAACGGCTTTGTGGGTGGTAATCTTAGCCAGTTGGGGAATCGCTTTCTTGGAATATTGTTTTCAGGTGCCGGCTAATAGAATCGGGCATGAATATTTTTCTGCTCCGCAGCTCAAAATTATGCAAGAGGCGATTACGATTATGGTCTTCTCAATCTTTTCTATTTTTTATCTTAAAGAAGATTTGCGCTGGAATGATGCGGTTGGCTTTATTTTTATTTTGCTGGCGGTGGTTTTCGTCTTCAAAAAGTGGGATTAAGGTTGATACCATATTGGCGCACACAGGCTTCCGCCTGTGTTGGATAATTTTTTTAGAAGTGCTGAACCATAGACCATATAAAGATATATTGTGCTTTCAACAAGCACTATCTGAGCATCGCGCTTTTATTGTCCCAATCTTGCTATCGCTAACTTATGCCTGCGGAGGCTCTCTGCTCAAACGGTGCCCGTTTGCGACGTGAGCCGGAGCAAATACAAACATTGTATATTGATTTTTAACCTTTGTTATGTTAAACTTATTCCTAGCGGGCAAAGTCTGTCCGTCAGGGCGTCACAACCCTTTGCAATATAGTCGTTTTGGTATAACGACTTAAAAAAATGATTACCGGTACTTATATGCCTGTATGGGCGGGTGCCGGTATTATAAGAGCTTTGGCTTGAAATTGCCGGGCCGTATATATTGCTACGGTTGTGAACACCCGTCCACCCTTTGCTTCAAAGAGTGGACGTTGTTTTTAACAATTAAAACAAAGGGTGTTCAAAATGAATAACATTAAATTTTTACTTTTAGGGACAAGTCTGTCCTTAATCCCAACTTTAACTTTTGCCCAATGCGTTGCGACCCAAGATTGCGAAACTTTGGGTTATACTGAAACCTCTTGCAACGGCGGAAAGGGTGTAAAATGCCCCTTTGGTAACAAATGGGCTTGCCTGCCGACTAAAGAATCTGTCTGCAAAGAAGAAGGCTTTACTTTGGCTTGCAATGAAAATGGACAAATCGGTAGTGGTGATGCTTGTAATGGACTATATAAACAATGTTCTTGCGATTCGAGTTATAAATACATCTGCTCTGGTGAAGGATATTCAGGAGGTTCCGGTATTGCATGCAATGGTAAATATGCGGCTTGTAATTGTTCCTCAGGCTATGAATGGAAAGATGGAGCTTGTGTTGCTTCCCGACCGGTGTGTGAAATTGGGGCCCTCTATTATAGTGATAATACTTGCTCAGGTAATTTGGAGAGTAACAAAACGCTACTTGGTGTTGTTATTTATTCTAATGGTTCATCAGGAGGTGGTTGGGTGATGACGGTTAATCCGATAGCTACAGGTATAGCGTGGGATAGTGGGTCAAATTATACTACAGGAATTACAGATAAACCTGCCTCGGCTAGTTGTCCTAATACTCAAAAATTGGTTGATTTAGGTTATCGTTTTGCTGCGGCTAATATGGCCAATAATTATACTGTAGGAGCTCGTAAATGGTGTTTGCCGGCTAATGATGTGCTTCAAAGTATTAATAATGCAACTAATTTTGCTAAGGTTAATAGAGGGATAACTATAGCAGGGGGAACTCAATTGGGGAATTTGTCGTCAGGACGAGAAATCGTTTGGTCATCATCAGAAGCTAATTCTGGTAAGGCAAAGGGATTAGATGTATATAATAGTGGTTCTTTTAGTGTGGGCGAAGTATTGAAGGACTATAATGGAGGTATTGTGTCAGTTCGTCCGGTAACGGAATTTTAGGTGAAGATATGAGGCTAAAGGCTCTGAAAATGGAGCCTTTAGATTATGGGGAAATTTTTTTAACGGCCTTCGTTTTCTAAAATTTCTTTTTCTATATAATTATTGAGATCGTAGTGATCTTGGGTGGAAGTACTGCGGGCAACTGGTTGGTAGCGTGATGTTTCTTGAGAAGAGGGGAGGTTTTCTTTATCATCAAGAGAGTGGGCTTCTCGTTTTTGATAGTTGCCTTTTTTATCTAGGCATTCAATGATAATGCCCATAACATTGTATTTGAGTTGATCTTCAAGGCTGAATAAGCGGCGGACGCGAACTTTGATTTCTTCGCGATTGGGGTAGCCAAATAATGATGGAGGGAGAACATCTATCATTGTTTCGGCTGTATCAAATACCAAAAAAGCTTTAACCAAACATAAAACTCTTTCTTTAAGGTCTTCGCAGACAAATTCGATGATATCATTGGGGCGAATGGATTGATGTTGTTCATTGAAAAGTCGGATATCAATGGTCTTGCTGCCGTCAATGATTTTTTTGAAGCTAAAAGAATGGATTTTTAAAATATGTTTCATTGTGGGTATCCTAAAAAGGGCTGGAAAGGTTCATTTTGTGGTAGAGACTACGGATGCGGCGTTTCATTATATGGCGAGCAAGTGGGCGAAAAAAACGTTCTAAGCCAAGATAAGTCCAGGGTTTGTAGTGGCGGTAGCTTTTGAGGTCAATGTAGATAAGGCGCTGGTGTTGGCTGCGTTCTTGGACAACAAAATTCATTAGATTAAAGTCATAAAAGAAGATGTCATTATCAAGAAGAATTTGGAAAAAAGTTTGTAGTTGGGTTTGAATTTCTGCGCTAAGCTTTTGTTGTTGAACATAATTTAAAAGCGGTTGAGATGGTTGTTGATTGTCATCAATGATGAGCTCACATTCGAGCCCTAAACCTTTGTTGGTGCTAACAAGTTCGGGAGTGTAGTGGCAGATAAAGTTGCCGAGTTTTTGTTTGAGCTTGCGGTAAATGTTGAGCTCTTGTTGCAGTGTTTCGGCTGATTTGCCTTTTTGCATAACTTTGATGCAATGTGAGTCGTCTGTGGGATGGTGATAGCATTCACGAGTGGCTCCCCAGCTGATTAAATCGGTCAATTGTAGCATTGAGTCTTCCTTATAATTATTTAGCTTAATTATACTGTTTTTTGTGAAATAGGCAAGAGTTTACTCTTTTATGTGTGAAGAATATAGCCTAAAGGTCTGTCTTTAAATTCCTAAGATGATGATTATTTTTCTAACTGTGTGATAATTTTATGTGTGTGTGAATGTTATGAGAATAGTTAGCTGGAATTGTAACGGCGCTTTCCGTAACAAATATGAGTTAATTGCTGGGTATCAGCCGGATATTATTGTGGCTCCGGAAAGCGAGAGCCCTGAGTTCTTGGCTAAAAGTGAGCAAAATATTCCGTGTGAGAATCATATTTGGGATGGTGAGAGTGCTTGTCGAGGGCTGAGTATTTTTACTTTTAATGGATACAAGGCCTATGTCCCTGATTTTTATCGTCGTGATTTCAAAATGGTGATGCCCGTGATGGTTTATAATGCTTGGCGGTGTTATTTGCTGATTGCGGTGTGGACCAAGTTTGTGGGTAAAGTAAATAATAGTTATGTTGCTCAGGCCTACAATGCGATGTGCTTTTATGATAAATATTTTACGGGGAATACGGTGATTATCGGTGATTTTAATAGTAATGCCATTTGGGACAATAAAAAACAACGGAGAGTTAAACATCAGGCTTTGGTGCGTAAGCTAAGTAATGATAACTTTTCAAGTGTGTATCATGAGATGAATGATGAACAGCAGGGGCATGAAACCCAACCAACGTTGTTTTTTCATCATCAAAAGGAAAAAGCTTACCATATTGACTATGCTTTTATGCATCGTAGTATGTTTGATAATTTGGCTGATTTTAGAGTTGGAAAACATGAAGAATGGGGGCAAAAAAGCGACCATATGCCTTTGTTTTTGAACCTAAAAGATAGAGCTTGTTAAATGCGGCGGTAGTCCAAAAATACCGGACGGCGGCCTTCGCGGAGGGCTTTTTGCTGGTATTTAGTCTTGACCCAGTCGGCGGGTTCGTGTTTCCAGTCTTGGCCGCAGGTGGCGGTCCAGACAAACTCCGGAGTTTGGTGCATTTGGTGCAAGGTCCAGCTCTTGTAGACCGGATGGTCGGTGGCTATGCGCAAAATGCCGCCGTGCTTGATGATGCGGGCAAGCTCGCGAAGATTGTCCGGATTTATAAAACGGCGCGAGGCGTGGCGCTTCTTGGGCCAAGGGTCCGGAAACAGCAAGAAGACTTTATCTAAAAAGTGGTCAGGCATATTGCGGAACAGCAAGCGAATATCATCAGCATAAACGCGGATGTTGTCGCGCCGCTCCGGCAAAAGCTTGATTTCTTTGGGGAGAGCAGAGCCTTCTTTGATGCCGGTGATGAGGGTGAGGAGGTTGGCAACTCCGTTTTGGAAGACTTCGGCTCCGATGTAGCCGTTTTCAGGGTGGAGAAGGGCTTGGCCGGCAAGGTGGTCGCCGTTGCCAAAGCCTATCTCTAGGCAGAGCTCTTTGACGGGAAAATCAAATAAGTGCTCGGGGCTGAGAGGGGTGTCAGCCGAAATTTGGATTTGCGGCAGAAAGCACTCCAGCAAGGTGCTTTTGGCTTTGCGGATAATGCGGCCTTTGCGGCGCCCGAAAAACTTGGGCTTGTCAGATATAAAATGTGAAGTCTCAGACATCGGATGTTCCATTTATCAAAGTTAGTATTTGGCTGAGATATTATAAAAAAAAGCTGGAAAAATCCAGCTTTTTTTTGATTATTTATTGTTCATCGTTCTTGTCATTATTGGTTGTGGTTTTTGACATCGCGATGATTAAGTCATATAGATGTTTGGCCGCCTTACGATTAGGAATCTTGTAATAGGCTTTTACCAGCTCTATGGTTTCCTGACGGTTCATAGGGTCGGCATCAAACTTGGCTTGTTCTTCTTCCAAAAAAGACAGCTTGTCGTCAGGAAGGCTAAAAGTGCGCGGGCTTTGTTTGGCCACGCTGCTGTCCATGTCTTCATAGAAGAACTCAATAGGTACTTCCAAAACTTTGCCGATATCCCACAGACGGCTGGCTCCGACTCGGTTCATACCTCTTTCATACTTTTGGACTTGTTGGAAAGTAAGTCCTAACAGTGATGCCAATTTCTCCTGGCTGAGGCCCAGCAGAGTTCTTCTGAGGCGGATACGATTGCCTACGTGGACGTCAATCGGATTAGGCTGGCCGGTTGGGGTTCTGCCCCGACTTGACCGTTTTACACTTTCTGTACTCATTTTCGTTTCCTTATTGCAATTAAGCTCGTCTCTTAAAAATAGGATTTTATGCCCGTTTCGTCAACTATAATTTTGCAATATTTTTGAAATAAATTAGTTTTATGCAATTAGCGATAGATATATGAACTAATTACTATTTTTGGTTAAACAAAAGGAGAGAATAAAACTTAAGATTATAAGACTAAGGGTGAGGCCAAGGGGGATTATATTCCCATAATTGCGATAAAATGACGGGAGAGAAAGTTGAGCCGGAAGCCAGATGTCGGAGATGCCGGTTTGGTGTAAATCTAAACGACCGAAAACTTTGCCGGTGGGGGATATGAGGGCTGAAATGCCGGAGTTGGCCGCGCGGATGACGGTGATGCCTTCTTCAACAGCGCGGAGGCGGGTAGTCTCAAAATGTTGATATGGGCCGGAGCTTTTGCCGTACCAGCCGTCATTGGTAAGGTTGATGAGAAGCTGCGGCGGATTATGCTTGTTGATAACTTGTGAAGGGAAGATGATTTCGTAGCAAATGGCAATGCCTAGGCTTGGCAAATTTGCGGTGTGGAAGGTTTGTGGGCCGCTGCCGGCATAAAAATCTGAGATTACGTTGGTGATGGGGCGGATGGCGCGGGGCAAGTATTGACGCAGAGGAATGTATTCGCCAAAGGGAACCAGATGAGATTTATAATACTTGTGTTGGAGGCTGCCCGTGTGGTCAAACATAAACATTGCATTGACCGGGGCGTAACGACCGGAATCATTGACGGTATAGCTGAGGCTGCCGGTCAAAAGGTAGCCGTTTTGAGGTATGGCGGCTTGAATTTGGCGGTGATGATTGGCATCCAAATCAAGCGGAAAAGGGCTGGCGGTCTCTCCCCAAATTACCAATGAAAGCGGAGCCTCGGCGGGGAGGCGGCTCATGTCAATATATTGCTGAAAGTTGCGTTCAAGGGAGGCTCTGTCCCATTTGAGAGTTTGCGGAATGGAGGGTTGAACAAGGCGGATGAGGTATTGTTTAGCCGTTTGAACAGGGTAAGCCGCAAGCCGGTATGTGCCATACAAAAAGGCGGGAATAAGCGCTAAGCATAGTACCAATGCGGCTAAGCTAAAATGGCGGCGGTCAGGCTTTATAAGCCAGAGAGACGGCGATTGGGCGGCGTACAAAACAATCAAAGATAAGAGATATGTGCCGCCGAGGGAGGCTGCTTGCAGCAGCTGAGGGCAAGGGGCTAAAGTTGTGCCGATTAAATTCCACGGAAAACCGGTGAAAATAAAACTGCGAATCCATTCAAACAAAACCCATAATGCCGGAAAAGCAATAAAGCGGGCGTATAAGCCCTTAAAGTAATGGCAGAGCAGGCTCGGTAAGCCGATAAACAGGCCGAAAAAAGCGCCGGAAAGCAAGGGTACCAGCGGGTATAGCCAGCCAAAACTTGAGGCATCAATCAAAAGGGCGTTGCCTATCCAGCTGAAGCCGGCGGCAAAAAAGCCGAATCCGAACCAGTAGCCGCTCCAGAAGCTTGCTGATTTAGTCGAGCGGGTGTGAATGATGGCAAAAAGCCCGCTGAGTGTTACAAAAAGCAAAGGCATAGCCGCAAACGGCGGCAGAGCCAGAACACTCAATAAACCAAGCAGAAACGAGCTAAGTTTATAGTGTGAGCTTAGGCGCTTAAGGAGCTTCCGCATGAGTGGTTATCCGATTGAGGGGGAAGAATTATCATAATCTTTTTGATGCGGCGCGGGTCTACGTCAAGAATACGAAACTTGATGCCGTTGGCGCCGTCAATGACTTCACCTTTATTCGGAATGCGTTGCGCCAAATGGAAAACCAAGCCGCCAAGCGTATTGATAACGGCGTCTTTGTCGGTAATGTATTTTTCAAGGTCAATACCGGTAGTGGTTTTGATTTCATCAAGTTCAGCGCGGGCATCGGCGACGATTACGCCTTCTTGCGGAGAGATAACGTGTTGCTCTTCAAAATCGTATTCATCTTCAATATTACCGACGATTTCTTCAAGCAGGTCTTCAATGGTGACCAGACCGTCGACGCCGCCGTATTCATCAATAACTATGGCCATGTGGACTTTGTCGGCTTGCATCTCACGCAGGAGGTCTAAAACGCCCATGCTCGGGGAAACAAATTTGACACTCTTGTTGATGGAGTTGATGAGCTCGCTTACCGGTTGGTCGTCCTCGTTTTTGATGAGGCCGATAGCAAGGTCAATAATATGCAGAATACCGACAATATCATCTAGCGAATCGCCATAGATGGGGATACGGGAGTGCCCTTTTTCAACCATCAGCTTGGCCAGCTCGGATACGGTGCCGCTTTGTGGAAAGGCGATGATTTCGGCGCGGGGAACCATTACGTGGCAGCATTTTTTGTCTTTGAGGTACAAAACGTTGCTTAAGAGTTGTTGTTCGTGTTCGCTGAAGTCTTCTTCTCCGTCGGTGCGGTTTTCTTCAAGCAATTCTTCAATGGTTTCACGGACGGTTTCGTTGGATTTGCGCGTGAAAAGGCTTTTGAAAATCTGTTTGATAGGCGAGTGAGTTTCTTCAGTCATAATAGGGATTACTCCGTATAAGGGTTGGGAATGTTGAGTTCTTTTAAGATATTGATTTCGTGGCCTTCCATAACTTCAGCCTCAGCATCAAGCTGGTGGTCATAGCCCATTAGGTGCAAAAGTCCATGGACCAAAAGGTGGCAATAGTGGTCGTGGAGGCTGATGTGTTTTTCGTCGGCTTCACGTTGAGTGGTTTCATAGGCGATGATGATATCGCCGAGTTCAACCTCGTCATAAAGCTCAGCCTCTGAGGTGAAGTCGTCGTCATCCATATTGGCAAAGGACAAGACGTTGGTCGGGCGGTCAATGCCGCGAAACTCTTTGTTGTATTTGTGGACGATGTCATCGTTGCTCAGAGATAAGCCAATCAGGAGGGGCTTGTCAAAGTCGATAGAGCTTAAATCGGCATTGAGTTCCATATAGTTAAAAGCGGTATTGGCAACGTTTTCAGACAAAGTTTCGATGTTGGCGAGGGCATCAAGCCAGCGGTCGTCATCAACATTTATTCCTAATTCAAAACTAATCATAGCCGTGTTGTTTCTTTCCTTTTTCTTCATAAGCTTTGACAATCTTGGCAACTAAGCCGTGGCGGACAACATCGGCGGCGCTGAAGGTGGTAGAACCAATGCCGGGGACTTTGTCTAAGGTATCAAGAGCGTCTTTTAAGCCGGAAATTACTCCGCGGGGCAAGTCTACTTGGCTTAAGTCGCCGTTGATGACCATGCGGGAGTTCTCACCCAGACGGGTCAAAAACATTTTCATCTGCATGGGGGTAGTGTTTTGTGCCTCATCAAGGATAATGAAGGCATTAGACAAGGTGCGGCCGCGCATAAAGGCCAGCGGGGCAATTTCAATTTCACCAATAGCCAGTTTCTTATCAACTTGTTCGGCAGGGAGCATTTCGTACAAGGCATCGTAGAGCGGGCGCAGGTACGGGTCGACTTTGTCTTTTAAGTCGCCGGGGAGGAAGCCCAAGTTCTCTCCGGCTTCAACCGCCGGACGCGACAAGATTATCTTGTCAATTTTGCCTTCAAGCATCATAGATACGGCAAGGGCTACCGCCAGATAAGTTTTACCGGTACCGGCAGGGCCTAGGCCAAAGACCATCTCGTTATTCATCATCTCTTGAATATAGCGGGCTTGGGTGGCCGAGCGTGGGTAGATGTGGCGTTTTTTGGTTTTTAAGACGATATCGGCTAGCTCCTCGCTTTCGGAAATGGGTGCGCTGTCTTCGGTCAGACGGACGGCGGCTTTGACCTCTTGCTCGTTGAGTTCAACCCCTTTGGAAAGCTTGTGGTGCAAAACCTCAAGCGCGTTGCGGGCTTGTTTGACAGCGGCAGCTTCGCCGTTGATTTTGATTTTGTTGCCGAAAGAGGAGATTTCAACATTGAGGAGCTTTTCCAAGAGCTTGAGGTTGCTGTCTTGGGGGCCGTTGAGCTGTTGGACAAGTTGGTTGTTAAATAATTCAAAGAGTTCTTCCATAGCTAGTCTCCTTCTTTGATGCCGGTCAGAGAGTTGGTGGTGGCTCCGGTGACCTTGATGTTGACAATATGGTTAAGCTTGTCGGCACTGATGTCGGCATGCAGGTTTTGCATATAGGGGGTGCGGCCTATCAGCTGGCCTTTGTGGCGGCCTTTGTGTTCAAACAAAACCGGCATTACTTGTCCGATGCTTTGTTGGTTGAACTTGAGCTGGTAGTCAAACAATAAATTTTGCAGAATTTCCAAGCGCTCTTTCTTGACTTTTTCTTCAACCTGATTAGGCATTAAAGCGGCAGGAGTCCCCGGACGAGGGCTGTATTTGAACGAAAAAGCCTGAATATATTTGACCTGATTGACAACATCTAAGGTGGCCTGAAAGTCGGCGTCGGTTTCATCTGGGAAGCCGACGATAAAGTCTGACGACATACCGATTTGGGGGTTGGCGGCCAACAATTTGTCAATGATGCGGAGGTAGTCGCCGGAGGTGTGGCGGCGATTCATGGCCTTAAGAATCTTATCAGAACCGGACTGAATCGGCAAATGAAGATAAGGCATAAGCTTTGGAATATCGCGGTAGCAATTGATTAAGTCGTCGGTCATATCGGCCGGATAAGAGGTGGTATAACGAATCCGCTCCAGACCATCAATTTCAGCCAATTGGCGGATGAGGTAGGCCAGAGTACGCTCGTGGCCTTGAGCATCTTCCCCATGGTAGGAGTTGACGTTTTGGCCGAGTAGGTTGATTTCGACGCTGCCCTCAGATACAAGGCGGCGGGCTTCAGCCAAGACATCAGCAACCGGACGAGAGGTTTCAACCCCGCGGGTGTAAGGGACAACGCAATAGGTGCAAAAATTGTTGCAGCCTTCTTGAATGGCCAAAAATGAGCAGCCGCCGGAAGAATGGTTGGCGGGCAGAAAGTCAAACTTGTCTTCAGCCGGAAAATCGGTATCAATTACAAAGGTGCCTTTGCGGCGTTTGACTTTGGCCAAAATCTCAGGCAGGCGGTGGTAAGTTAACGGGCCGGTAGCAAAATCTACAAACGGGGCTCGTTTCCAGATTTGTTCATCTTCGGCCTGAACAACGCAGCCGCAAACCCCGATAATGGTGTCTTTGCCGGCAGAGAGGCGCTCTTCACGGATGAGGTTTAAGCGACCTAAGTCCGAAAAAACTTTTTCAGCCGCTTTTTCGCGGATGTGGCAGGTGTTGAAAATGACCAAATCAGCGTCTTTGAGGCTGGTGGCCGGAGTGTAGCCAAGCTGTTGCAAAATGCCGGCAATGCGTCCGGAATCGTAGACGTTCATTTGGCAGCCGAAGGTTTTGATATAATATTTTGACATTATAGTTTTTATAGTTATCCCGTTTGCATAATTTATATTTCCTTTTAGTGTAAGATATATTTTAATGTTTTTCAAATGTTATTTGCATCTTTGGGAGAAGTTGGCGCAGTTTTTTGGACCGGTAAGACTTTTTTGTGGTGTTATGGATTTTTTTTTGCTATAATCGGGGTGTCTTGAGTAACTTAAGGTAAAGAAAATGAATATGACGGAGCAAGATATGATGATTGTTTCTCAACTCAGAGAAGACCAAAAGCTGGCTTTTATTAAGGCATTTGCCAAACTGGCCGCGCGGGATGGAAAAATTGATGATGATGAACGCGAGTTTATTAAAGGGATGGCTTTGACATATGGCGTGCCGGCCGCCAGAATCGATGAAATTTGGGAGCAAGGCGATGATGCCGAGCTGTTGGCTGAGCTGAAAGAAATCAAAAACCGCAAGGCGGCATTGATGCTGATTAAAGAAATGTGCATCTTGGCTAATGCCGATGAGGATTTGTCGGACAATGAGGTGTTGTTTATCGGCCAAGTCGGTGAGGCAATGGGCGTGGAAATGTCTAAAATACAGGAAATCAGCAATTGGGTGCTTGAACGCTTGATTTGGCTGGAAAAAGGCCGCTTGATTTTTGAGGAAGTTTAACAAAGGGGCTCAATTGATGGAACCTAAAGAAAACGAATATGTTAATGATTACGGACAGATGTCGCGAATCGGCAAAATGGAAGTTTTCAAAGATGATAATCATCGAATCGAAAAACCGGCCAAAATTGTGCAGCGGGTGCTGGAGGCTAAGTATCCGCGGATGTCGCAGGAGGATAGTCGGAGAATTATTCGGGAGATAGCCTCTAAACCGGCAGATATGAAAATCAAAGTCGAGGGGGAAGATATCCGAATCGACCATTTGACTTTGTATGTGGCTAACAGTATTGAGAGTATTAACAGCGGGTCTTCTGACTATGGGGCGTCTTCAAGGAGCGAATATTTTGGCTGGATTGAAGAAGGCCAAAAAATCATCAGCGATATGAATACCGACGGGGTTACTCCGGAAGAGCTTGAAACCAAGCATAAGTTTTTGGACGATTTTGCACAGCGCGAGGTCGATTTGATGACTTGTTTGGCGCTTTATAAAAAATGCAATTTGGCCGACCCTGAAGTCAAGAAAAAATATGACGAGCTTAACCAAAAGCTATTGAAACTACGCGAAATCAGGAGTGCCGTGCAGATGGCTACGCCTGATAAAGCCGACCGCGAAGTGCCCGACGCCACAGAAAACGCCAGACGCAAAGCCTTGGCAATGGTGTATACCGGTGTGTTGGCCGAGTTGGCGGCCGAGGCTAAGGGCGGAGTGTCGCGTTTGACAGAGCAGCAAAGACGTGACTTGAATGTGTATTTTGAGCCTTATGTTAACAGCCGTTATATTTGGGCCTCAATGCAAAGAGATGCTGAGGCTAGGGATTATTATCGGGAGAGCCAGACCGAACGCTTTGCCGTGAAGAAAATTGAAAAACAGGCGGTCAATAAAGAATCTTTAATGCATAAGTTGGCGGTGTTGTCAGGCAGAATCGCTGAAAATCAAAATAAAAAGGCTTCACCTGTTGAACAACAGCAACGGGCATTTGACATTAACCGTTATATGATGCTAAAAAAGATGCAGGAAAAAGAGTTGTCACGTGCCTAGTCGGATAAAACTCAGAAGTTGTCAGGAGTAAAATAATGGGTGTGCTTATTGAGCCTTTTTTGTATATTATTGCTTTGGTGATTGATATTTATTTTAAAGTAGTGGTGGTTGAGGTTATTATCAACTGGCTGCTGCATTTCAGAATCTTGGATGCCTCAAACAAATATGCGCGCAAAACGGTTGAGGTGCTGGAGGCGTTGACGCATCCGGTGTATAAACGGATTGCCAGATATGTGCCTCCGTTTGCGGGAATCGATTTTTCACCGTTTATTTTGCTGATTGCGCTGCTGTTTGTGGGACGCTTGGTGTTCCGCTTGTCGCAGTTGGTATTGTAAACAACTAAAAAAGGGTGGACGGGTATTTGTTTTATGATATAAAAGCAGAGGCGGTGGTGCTGAGGGTGAGGTTGACCCCTAATGCCGCAGCACAGAAAATCTGCGGTTGTTTTGATGATGCCGATGGTGAAGAGTATCTGAAAATCAGCGTAACGGCGGTGCCGGAAAAAGGCAAGGCTAATAAAGATTTGATTGCCTTGCTGAGCAAAAAGTTGAAACTCCCCAAAGGGGCTTTCAAAATAGTGTCAGGGGAAACCGATCGTTATAAAAAACTGGAAATTTCCGGTAATGTTGATATGATTGTGCAGACGTTAGAAAATTTGACGGAGTAAAGTTTGAAGATTATTGATGGAAAAATGCTGGCCCTTGAAGTGCGTGAGAAATTGCGCCAAGAAATAAAGCAAAAAGGCCTGAAACCGCGCTTGGCGGTGGTGCTGGTCGGTGATAATGAGGCCAGTCAGATTTATGTGCGCAACAAAAGAAAAGCCGCTGAAGATATCGAACTTGAATGTGAAGTGCATCATTTGCCGGCCGAATCGACCTTTGAACAAGTGGCGGATTTGGTGAAAAGCCTGAATGCGAATCCGAAAGTCAATGGGATAATCGTGCAGATGCCGCTGCCCCAGCATTTGCACAGCGATAAAATTTTACGCCTGATTGATGAGCGTAAAGATGTGGACGGCTTTGGCTTGCATAATGCCGGTTTGTTAATGCAAAACCAGCCTTCGGCAATGGTGGCGGCAACTCCCAAGGGTGTGCTGGAAATGCTGCGCTCAACCGGTATCCAACTGGCCGGAAAACACGCGGTGATTATCGGGCGGTCTAATATTGTCGGGCGGCCGTTGGCGGCTCTGCTCTTAAACCAAGATTGTACGGTTACGGTGGTGCATACCCTGACCAAAAATATTGCCGAGATTACCAAGCAGGCTGATATCGTGGTGGCGGCATGCGGGTGCCCTAAGTTGGTCAAAGCGTCGTGGGTCAAAGACGGTGCGGTGGTGATTGATGTCGGAATTAATCGCCTTGATAACCACTTGTGCGGCGATGTTGATTTTGACGAGGTGGCGCCTAAGGCGGCTTTTATTTCTCCGGTGCCGGGTGGCGTGGGGCCGATGACAATTGCGATGTTGTTGGAAAATACGGTTGAAGCTTGTGAACAGCAAATGAAGGGAGCTAAGTAGATGGTGTTACGCAGAATTAGGGATTATTTTAATCGTTGGGTGCGGGCTTGTTATGACTGGATGATTAATATAGCCTCAAACGAGCACGCAATGTATTTTTTGGCGGTGGTGGCTTTTATTGAGAGCTCGTTTTTTCCGATACCGCCGGATATTATGCTTATCCCGATGGTGTTGGCAGCTCCGCAAAAAGCTTGGCGGATTGCCGGTGTGGCTACCCTTGCCAGCGTGGCCGGCGGATATTTTGGCTATGCTGTCGGGGTGTTTGGCTATGAGATGATAGCTAAGCCGATTTTGAGTTTTTATGGCTATATGCAGCAGTTTGAGACTTTTCAGGGGTATTATCACGAATGGGGGGCTTGGATTGTGTTTGCAGCCGGTATTACACCTTTCCCTTACAAGGTAATTACCATTGCCAGCGGTGTGGTCGGGCTTAACCTGTGGGTGTTTGGTATAGCCTCCATTGTGGCGCGCGGTATTCGCTTTTATTTGGTGGCGTGGCTGCTCAAAAAATATGGCGAGCCGATGAGAGAGTTTATTGATAAAAATTTGGGAATGTTATCAATCTTATTCTTATTGTTATTGGTCGGTGGCTTTGCCTGCATCAAGTATCTATAAAAAAAGCTCTCAGCAGTGATCTGTCCAACTTTCGGGGGACAGATCACAGAGGGCCTTTTTTATGGTTTAGATTAATCTTTATGGCGGAAGGTAATGCGCCCTTTGGTCAGGTCATAAGGGGTCATCTCAATATCAACTTTATCACCAACCATTACGCGGATGCGGAACTTACGCATTTTGCCTGCGGTGTGAGCCAAAATCTCAACCCCGTTCTCAAGCCGGACGCGAAACATGGCATTAGGCAGCTTTTCGATTACTTCGCCGGTAAGTTCAAGAAGTTCTTCTTTACTCATAAAATATTCCTTATTTGATTAAACTTTTGATTATTTGTCTTTGTATATAAACCATAATTTTTTTTTATGCAATGAAAATTTGTTAAAATCTGTCCGAAAAAGGGGAAAAATAAATCACGAAAGCCGGCGGCGTTAGCCTTTATTTAATAAAAATATTGTAGATTGAGGCCATAAAAAAACAAAGAACGGTGCGTTATTATGGAAAAACAAAAGAATTTTGAAGAAGTAACCGCAGCATTGGCGGCGTGGGATGATCGCGATGTGGCTTTTATTAAGGCTGATGTGCAAAACGGCCGCGATATGTGGATGATTTGTGCTGCAGATGGTACCAAGTTGGCCTCCACCGACAATAGGGATTATGCCTTTGTGGTGGCTAAGCAGAATAATTTGACGCCCAAAAGTGTACATTAGATATTAGTTTATTATCCTCTACTAAAGTATAGCCTAGTTTTGAGGTATTCGGCGGTTTATATATTAGCTGTATTAAACGGACTATTATGGTATTAATGTCTTTTTGTTACAGGAGTTGGCCGAATGTATACCGGTGTAGTTAAAAATTTTGATGTTAAGCTTGGTTTTGGTTATATTACGATGGATAAGAACCAGACAGATGTATTTGTGCATGCAACGGCTTTTGACCAATCCAAAATCAGGGCTCTTCACCCAGGGCAGATAGT
>CALXWI010000016.1 GCA_944392325.1 uncultured Alphaproteobacteria bacterium
CCCCAACTTTTTTGTCCCGACAAAAATGTCCCGACATATTTGCCCCCGTTTTTACGGCAGCGCAACAAAATATACCTTCTTAAATTCCGCGATTATTTATACGCTTAATAATAGAACGGGAAGAACCCCACTCTTACACCGATTAAAAACTCTTGTGCATGCTTCAACCCCGGAACATCTGAGAATATATAGCGATACATTGCACGGAAAGAAACATAATCATCAAAATTAATCTGGAAACCGGTACCCAAACGAATTCCTAAACCGTCTTCCTCAATCTCCTGCTCACGATAAATATTCAAATATTGATACTTAAATTTAGTTGAATATTCATATTGCGCCACACCGGCTGAGAGCAACCAATCCACCTTATCCGTTGTTTTCAAATAAGCCATCAAGTCCACACCATAAGCCTGAAAATCAGTTTCTGAGGCTAAAGTGTCCAAGCTGTTCCACACCCCGAAATAGCGATCATCCTCACTACTAGAAGTCTGATAAAACGCCTCAATACCAAAGTTCTCACTAAAGTTATACCCCACATTGATACTCGGAGTCTGAAAATCTTCCGGATACTCAGTAGCATAATTAATATTCGGGTTGACAGAGCGAAAAGTCGGCCCGTTATCATCTACACTATTTTGGTGCACGGCATAATCCAAACCAACATAAATACGGTTTGGCACAGCCTGCGCCTCTGTCGCCAGCATTGCCGTTCCGGCCAAAAAAGATAAACAAGCGATTTTCTTCATAGTCAACCTCATACAAAAACATCTTCTTACAGCCTAAAATACAAAACCGGCTTTGATAAATCAATGTTGAGTATAAAGTTATCCTCTTTATTTTTTTACACTTTAAAAATTTTGCAAACTGGCTATACTCTAGCTCCAAAGGAGGATACCCATGCCCAAGACTTATTCTAACATTGTTGTTTTGACCGGAGCCGGCATCTCTGCCGAGTCCGGCTTAGCCACCTTTCGCAGCGCCAATGGCCTGTGGAACAACCATCGCGTTGAAGACGTCGCCACTATTGAAGCCTTTCAGCGCAACCCCGAATACGTGCACGATTTTTATAATGAGATGAAACCTGAGCTCCTCCGCGCCAAACCCAACCCGGCTCACCTGTGTTTAACCAAATTGCAGCAAGCTTTTCCTAACCGCGTCAGTATCGTCACCCAAAATGTTGATACCCTGCACGAAAAAGCCGGCAACACCAACGTCTACCACATCCACGGCCAAATCAACCAAGCCGTCTGCCTCAATTGCGGGCACATTCTTGAAAGCTGGGGCGACATCACGACCGAAACCAACTGCCCTCACTGCGAGGCCGTCGGTTTTATGAAACCCAACATCGTCTTTTTTGGGGAAAATTTGTTGTATATGGATAAAGTTGACTCTCTGCTCCAAAATTGTGATTTGTTTATCTCTGTCGGCACCTCGGGCGTTGTCTTCCCTGCTGCAGCCTTTGTGCAAATAGCCAAACAAAACGGAGCCGAAACCTGGGAGTTCAACTTAGAAAACACTTCTAATAATTACTACTTTGACCACCACATTTTCGGCCCTGCCGGCACCACTCTGCCCCGCTTTGTTGATGGCTTGATTACCGAAGCTTCTCCGGATTAAGCCCCTGCAGCTCTTTTAACACAAAGCGCCCGTCTTTGCGGATTAAAACATCATCAAAATAAATTTCTCCGCCGCCGTTTTCCGGTGTCTGGATTTGCACCAAATCCCAATGTATGGATGACCTGTTGCCGTTGTCGGTCACATCATATGCATTGCCGATAGCCATATGCAGCGAGCCGGCAATTTTCTCATCAAACAAAATATCCAAAATCGGCTTGGTAATATGCGGGTTTACCCCCAGAGCAAACTCACCCATATACCGCGCCCCTTTATCCAGCGCTAAAATCTCCTGCAGCTTGTCATTATTTACCAACGACGACGCCTCAATAATTTTTCCTTTTTTGAAAACCAAACGTATGTTAGAAAAGAAAATCCCGTTATAAGTCGTATCTGTATTAAACTGAATCACCCCATTGATTGAGTCTTTTACCGGCGCTGAATACACCTCTCCGTCCGGAATATTTTTATGCCCCGAACACCGCTGTGCTCCAATTCCTTTGATTGAAAAACTCAAGTCCGTCCCTTTAGCTTTTAAGCACACTTTATCGGTTTTCATCATCAGCTTTTGCAAAGGCTCCATTGCCTTATCCATTTTACGATAATCCAGCAAACACGCCTTGAAATAAAAATCGGTAAACTCCTCGGTTGACATTCTTGACAATGCCGCCATTGTGTTATTCGGAAACCGCATCACACACCAGCGTGTATGCGGTACTCTGGTTTGGGTGTGCACCGGCCCGTGATAATATTTGCCATACAAAGCCATCTGCTTGGCATCTACATCAGACAACGCAAAAATATCATCATACCCGCGCACCGCCACATACACATCAGCCTCTTCCATAAGCCTTTGGTGCATTTTGGCATGCTGTTGCAACTGCTCTGCCGAGGCATATTTCACCATCTCTTTAGTAAAGCTCTCATCATTAAAATAATAGAACGGCACCGCCCCGATTTTAGTTGCCTCACCAATCAGGCTCCTTAACATATCCAAGGTTGACAACCCAAAAGCCTCAATATAAATCTTTTCGCCTTTTTTCAGCTCGACCGAACTTTTCAACACATTCTGCGCCAGCTGTACAATTCGTTTATCAACCTGCATTACTTCAGCCCTTTCAAATATTCGTACAACAACTTCACCCCAAAACCTGATGCCCCTTTCGGATACATTGGTTTAGGCTTAGCCATCACCTCGCATCCGGCAATATCCAAATGCGCCCAAGCCGCCTTACCTTTCACAAAGCGCTTTAAGAAAGCTGCCGCCGTTGAGCCTCCGGCACCGCCGCTGCCGATATGCTTAACATCAGCAATATCTGACTTTATTTTTTCCTCATATTCCGGAGCCATCGGCATCTGCCAGAGCTTTTCACCGCTGTTTTTTCCGGCCTTTAATAAAGCCTCGCTCAAGGCCTCATTTTCACAAAACAACCCGCCGAACACTCCGGCCAAAACATTCGCCACCGCACCGGTCAATGTTGCTACATCAATCACGGTTTTGGCTTTGAGTTTATCAGTCGCATACCACAAGCAATCCGCCAACAACATCCGCCCTTCGGCGTCGGAGTTTGCCACCTCCACCGTCAAACCTGAAGCCGTTGTCAACACATCTTGCGGTTTATAAGCTTTTCCACCAATCATATTTTCAGCCAAACCGGCAATTGCCGCCAAATTCAACTTCATCTTGCGCAAAGCGGCTACCTTCATCACCGCCATTACCGCCGCTGCACCAGACATATCCATCTTCATATCTTCCAGACCTTTAGCGGTTTTCAAATTCACTCCGCCGGCATCAAAGGTCACACCCTTGCCGACCAGCACCGCATCAAAGTCTTTTTGCTTAGGCTTGCCCAACCATTTTACAATCACCGCATAAGGCTGGTTAACCGATTCTTTGCCGACTTCATAAGTCAGCGCAAAACCTTTTTCTTTGAGTTTTTCAGTTGGTATCACCTCAACTTCCAAGCCCAAATACTCCAAACGCTTAATATCTTGCGCCATCACCTCCGGTGTCAAATAATTCGGCGCCTCATTTGCCAAATCCCGCGCATAGCGTATTCCGTTAGCCAAAGCTTTAGCCTCAGCCAAAGCTCCCGCCTCAATATTTTTTTCGCCACACAAATACACGGTTTCCAACTGGTTAAAATCTTCATCTTTTTTGGTGGTAAAATATTTATCAAAACTATAAAGCTCCAGCTCCACACCCAAAGCCAAATCTGCGGCTTTATCACACCATTCGGCCGGCACAAAGAGCTCAGCCTCTTTCTCTCGCCGCAGCCCGCGCGCAATTTTTGCCGCCCATTGCTGAATTTCAAAGGCGCTCATTTTGGGTTTAGCCGCCGCCAGCACATATTTTTGCTCACCGTCATCTAAGGCCATAACCTCACCTGCATTATATTTAAAAGCTCGTTTTTCCAGCACGTTTTTCAACCGAGTCGCCTCTTTAGCTTTGACAAAATCCCCGATTCGCCCCCAAACATCTTTATCTTTGAACACGGGCACCACTTTAACCGCATTTTTTGCAGCTGATAGTTGCTTACAAACGAACTCCACCATATTAATTTCCCTTTCTTTTTAAATAATATTTAAATTTTACACCAAAAACGCTAAAAAATTGCTAATAAGGACTAGACAAATTTTAAAATTCTGTTATTTTGACAAAAAAGTATTCAAGAAAGGAACCCGCCTTGGTCAGCAGAAACAAACATTTTAATCCTTATGAATACCTCAACAGCGAAGATTATGAAACATCTAATGTTGAGCAAATTTTAGATGCGCTTATCGCCAAACATCAAACCCCTGCAGCTCCCCAAACAGCTACCCCCACACCATCATCGGCAGAAGACGCTCCATCACCTTTCGTCTTGAGTGATACTAAATCAGTTGAAACCCACAACCGCGAGTTGGCCATTCAAGCTCTTGAAAGCATCTACCGCGGCCACACAATAGAAGACATGAACGCCGCCCGTCAGCAAATCAAACATATGGTCAAATTCTGGGGACTATCTTATATTGACAATCTTGAACATTACCCCCTCTCTCGGGAAGAAAAACACGTTATCCGTATGGATTTTTACGGCACCATCGGCGAGCCGAGCAAAGACCCCAACCGCCACCGCTTAACTTATAAATACCTCAAACTCATCAGTGACCCCAAGCGTCCCAAGCTTCCCCCGCAAGACTACGACCTTGCCTCCTCCCCCGGTTGGCAGATTTATGCCCAGTTTCCGCGCTTTCGTAAACTTGAAACCGATGTCCTGCGCCAACTCCAACAAATGAACATTCCATCAGAACTCATCTCACAAATGAACACTTATGACTTTTCCGATGTTTTGTTCCAGCGTTTCAAAGACAATCTCTCCGAAAACGGCAATGCTCATATTTTTCTCGGAGCTCGCCAAAGTTTCATCAAAGACTTCATCCGCAAGAATGAAAAACCTTTTCGTAATTACCTTGCTCTCATCAATCTAGATCCCCGCTACACTGAAGAGCTCATCCGACAGATGAAACAATATGGCTCAACCTCCAACCTTTACATCATTGACCACGAGCGCGGCATCAAATTGCTCCACCACTACCGTCAAAAAGGTTACCCTTTCCCTGGCAACATCAACAAACGCTTGAGCAATGAGCAAATCGACTACATCCGCTCTCGCGGTGACTTCAATAAAGCCGCCTTCATTGACGAAGATAACAAACCGATTAAAGCTCCCGATTTCAGCGTCCATCACAAAGCCGCCGTTAATGACGCCGCCACCGGCCCATACCTTGCCGCGGTTAACAATTTTGAAAACCTATGCCTAACCGTAGATTACCCGTATCACCGTTTTTTGCATTGCTTAGATATCACCCAGACCGTCGGCCGTCGAGAGAGCTATAAAGCCCGTATTTATCTGCCCAAAGATATGGTTTTCTGGGGCGGTTTTCATCCAGATTATCACATCCGTTATGATTACAGCCAAGACCCCAAGACCCTAAAGCAACACAACAACTACAAACGCTGGAAAGCCGCCCGCAACAAAGCCATGCAGCCTGAGGACACTTCTGTCAAACACGAGCGCCTCCCGCGTAAGACCAAAAAGCGGCTTCAAAAACAACAGCAACCACTTATCAATAAAAAGAAAGCCAAGCGCTTGTCTCAAATTATCAATGCGCTCTACTTGCACGCTCAGGGACGCTAATAATGAAACAACTCATCAGCAAACTTCAGGCCTTAGCCGAACCGTCCCAACTATCTGCCGAAACTTTAATCTTTGCGCAAAAAGCCTTGACTAAATTTGGCATAGCCGCCATGCCCAAAGACTTCATTGAGTTGCTCCACCACATTAACACCTTGTCTTTAGAAGGGCGTCATCTATTTGGTGTCAAACCGGAGCCGCTTAATTTTATGGATATCGTCAACGTCAATGTCTTTCAAAAGTTAGCCTCAGCAGCTGACAACATCATCCTTGGCGACAACGAGTTCGACTTCCTCATTTACAATCAAAGCCGCCAAAGCTACCTGATTGTTGACAAATCCGATAATAAAGTGCTAGAAGAATACTCAGATTTACCCTCAGCTATTTATAATATTTTGAAGATTTAAGCTATGAACAATATTTATACCCCAACCGCCGAAAACATCGCCCGCGCTGCCGAAACTATCAAGCAAGGCGGCTTGGTATCTTTTCCGACTGATACCGTCTACGGACTTGGCGCTAATGTTTACAATGCTCAAGCTGTGGCCAATATATTCAAGGCCAAAGAGCGCCCGCTTTTTGACCCTTTGATTTCCCACATTGCCGATATTGACTTTTTATCCGAATACGCCATTACCGATGACCGTGCCATCGCGCTGGCTAAACACTTTTGGCCCGGACCATTAACCTTTGTTCTCAAGCGTAAAGACAACAACCCCGCAATTGATTTAGCCTGCGCAGGGCTAAACTCTATTGCCGTCCGCATGCCCAATCATCCGGTAGCCTTAGAGCTTATTCGCCAAAGCGGGGTGCCTATTGTAGCCCCTTCCGCCAACCGCTTTAAGACCATCAGCCCCACCACAGCGCAACACGTGCAAGACAGTTTGGGTGACCGCGTTGATATGATTTTAGACGGAGGCGCTTGCCGCATTGGGGTTGAAACCACTATTATTGATTTGACCGGCAAACATATTGTCATTTTGCGCGCCGGCGGTATGGCTCGTGAAGAGCTGGAAGCTTTTACCGGCGAGAAAATCTATCTCTCGCATGACAATCCAGACCTTCCCAAAGCCCCCGGACAATTGCTCAAGCACTACGCTCCCCGAATGCCGATGCGCATTAATGTTGAGGCCGACGATGTTAAAGCTGATGAATTTTTTATTGGCTTTGGCGATGTCAAAGGAGCCCAACTCAACCTTAGCCCAAGCGGAGATTTGTGTGAAGCGGCAGCCAACTTATTTGCCTTTATGCGTGAAGCCGAAACCCATTCCGAATATAAAGGCATAGCAATGTCCCCCATTCCGGAGAACGGCTTAGGGCTCGCCATCAACGACCGCATCCGCCGCGCCTCATATAAAGAATAAAATCACCAAATCCCTCTTTCCTCCACTTTTCAGAGCTCTCATCTAGCTACGCTACCGCTTGTATCGGTCACTTGGTTGTAACTCTTGCTTTAGTTGCAGTCAATCCCTTGCAACCTAATAAGAATCGAGAACCGGACGCACATTGTGGTTAGTATCTGTACTATACCAAATGCGATTGCCATTAGACATATCTACATCATAATATCCGCCCTGTACTCCTGAAGATGACCAATGTGATGTATTTGGTAATTCTGTTCCTCCATTTGTTGAAAGTAAAATATTAATTTCTGATTTGTTTTTATAGATGGATACTAATTGTTCTAATGATGGTAAAGTTCCAGTAGCACTACCACAAAATACATAATCAGAACATTGATAGCTCGCGCTATACCAGTCAATTGAGCCTAAATCTTTCATCGCGACATAGAAACCCATATCGCTCGCTTTCACGCCAACCACTGTACCATTACAATAATACAAATCACCTTGCGCACCGTTTAATTGTTGTTGGCAACTACCGCCGTTCCACTCGTAGCCGCTGGAACAAGTACAAGCTGTATACTTTCCGTCGCAGGCAGAACCGGAGCCACCGGAGTAGCCGGTGCCGGAGCAGGTGTATTGGTAGATAGAATCGCAGGAGCAACCTTGGTATTTACCATTACAATCATTACCGACTCCTTTTTCACCAGTGCCGGTACAAGTATAACTAAATCCTAATTTATCGCAAGCGAGGTTAAGGCACTCTTCTTCAGAAGTTAGGCAAGCCCATTTGTTGCCAAAAGGGCATTTGACGCCTTTGCCACCGTTGCAAGAGGTTTCAGTATAACCCAAAGTTTCGCAATCTTGCGTGGCGACGCATTGGGCAAAAGTTAAATTTGGAGTTAAGGACAGAGATGTCCCTAAGAGTAAAAATTTAATGTTATTCATTTTGAACACCCTTTGTTTTAATTGTTAAAAACAACGTCCACTCTTTGAAGCAAAGGGTGGACGGGTGTTCGAAACCGTAACGACATTTACGGCCCGGCAATTTCAAGCCAAAGCTCTTATAATACCGGCACCCGCCCATACAGGCATATAAGCACCGGTAATCATTTTTTTAAGTCGTTATACCAAAACGACTATGTCGTAAAGGGTTTCGACGCCCTGACGGACAGACATTGCCCGCTAAAAATAAGTCTAGCATAGCAAAGGTTAAAAATCAATATACAAAATAATATGCTTTTTCTAAACTTAATCCCTTAAAATTATTAATTATACAATAGAGATATCCAATCAACTTATCTACACTCTATAAATAAACATAAAAAATCCTCTTTGAACAAAATATTCAAAAGAGGATTTTATTTTTTTTGCATCAAGAAGAGGTCTACACACACACCTTTTCATAAACACTAAAGGAATTATATCATAAATAAGAAATATACGCAAGTCCCTTCATTTTCAACCCCTTATAACTAAAGTATATGTAACATAACCGCCACATCTCGTACCATTTCTCTCTCATTTATCCCCTCTTTCCGGTTAGCTTAGTTTACATCAATATCTTACTTTTCTCATCTTTTTTTGCTATTCTGAAACTTGAGTTAGTATACTTTTTCCACCTCCTCCCTTTCTCCTTTTGTACACATTTTTTACCCTCACCTCACCCTTTTCCACATTTCTCGCCCCTTACCTCAACTAATTCCTTACCTCCCCTACACCGCTAGACAAAATTGTCCACACCGAGTTATTCCCTTATAAACTACCATCTACCAATGGCACCCGTTTGTGCCTCCGGCTCAGCCGGAGCAATTAACCCTTTTCCCGTCCCCATTTTTGCCATATCTTAAAAATAATAATTGAAAGATAATAATTTTTATGTTATACTGCTCTTATGTAAAAAACAATGGAGCTTTTGTTATGAAAATCAAATTTTTACTCTTAGGGACATCTCTGTCCTTAATCCCAACCATAACTTTTGCCCAATGCGTGGCTACGCAAGATTGCGAAACTTTGGGCTATACGGAAACATCTTGCAACGGCGGTAAAGGTGTCAAATGCCCCTTTGGCAATTGGTGGGCTTGTATCAAATCCGATTCGGAAATAGAACAACAATTTTGCGATAAATATGGCTTCCAATACACCTGTTCCGGCACCGGCTACTCCAAAGGTGTAGGCACGGCTTGTAATGGCAAATATACCGCTTGCACCTGCGCAGATGGATATGAATGGAAAGATGGTGTTTGTAGTATAGCAGCTGTATCTTGCACTATCGGAACTTTATATTATTCTAACGGTAAATGTTATAATCAAAAAGTTGATTCGCAAACCCTGCTTGGTGTGGTTATAATGGAAAAGATCAATAATACCAGTGGCTGGATTATAACGATTAATCCGATAAAAACCAACATTAAGTGGTCTAATGAAACTGTTGATATTCCAGGACTAACTAATTATACTTCAATACCTAGCGATATCCAAGCCAGCTGTACTAACACTGATACTATTACCACTTATGGTAATAGCTATCAATATCCAGCAGCTTGGGCAGCAAAGGATTATAGCCCGAGAGGAACACCTTTCGGAAAGAGTTGGTGTCTGCCTTCAGGTGGCTTATTAAACATCGCTCTAAATAATTCAACTAATTTTGCCAAAATTAATTCTGGTATTACCACAGCTGGAGGTACAATCATAGGAAATGCTTACCGTAATTATGAGTACATGTGGTCATCATCGGAGTATCGCTACGAGTTTGCATGGCTATTTGTCGCCAATGCAAATATTTCATTCGAGATAGGCCACGGCGAAAAAAACGACTACATCCACGACTATATGTCCGTTCGCCCGGTCCTCGCTTTCTAGTTTTTTTAACTATCCACGGGCAGAGTGCAACTATCTCGTTTTCTCTGCCCCTATCTTGCTACCGCTAACCGATGGGGTCAAGCTGCCCCAGCTTGAAAAGGCTCGTCATTGTGACGAGCCTTTTAAACATGGAATCTAAGAGTTTGCCCAATCATATAAAACTGCGTAGTTTGCGGCAGATAATAAGATTTTTAGAAAATTGCGACAGGAGTGTACGTGCTGGTACATGACTTAGCAATTTTCTAAAAATCTGTATTAGGTGCCCAAAATACGCAGTTTTAATTTAGCGTTGTTCGAACATGTCCTTCCCAACCCCACACACCGGGCACACATAATCATCAGGCAAATCCTCAAAAGGTACATCACCGTCATAAACATACTCACAAACCGTGCATACCCATTTTTTCTCAGTATTTTCAGCCATAGCTTTCTCCTTTTCCTTTTGTTGTTTGAAGTCATTAAAACTTTTAATTACATCATTTTTAAAATAATCACGATAATTGTTATAAGTCAAGGGCTCACCACAATCAGTATTCTGGCTGTCAATAACTTCCGCCAAAAACAAAGTATTACTGTCATAAGCTATGGTCTGCAAAACCTTAGCGCTGATTTCCGCCAAATTCTGCTTCAAATAAGGCAGCCCATCTTTCAAGTTGTACTCCACATTGCCCCATTTTTCAACATTGCGGCTGCTCTGGAACCCAAAATTAGCCACCACAAACGGGTCAACATTTTTACATAATACCGAAAGCGAAAACTTCCCGCTCTGTTCAATTACTGACTTAGTATAACTGTTATTATGGCACGACAGCGCAATTACCAAAGGCTTGTTAGCCACCTGCATCACGGCATCAACCACGCTTCCACAGAGGCGTCCGTTGCCTTCCACGGCACCCAACACATATAACCCGTGGGTTAACTTAAACAAAGCGGATTCGTCCATCACATACTCCTTGCCAATAAAAATTAATAATGCGGTGGCGGCACTTCTTCATCCAAAGGTTTTACCACCTCGGCATTAAGACTATCAAACAAATATTTATTCTGTCTTAACAACATATCAATTGTTTTGCCCTGAGCAATAACCACTTGATTTAGTTCATCATTAGTTTTTTCAAGGCACGCGATTGCCGATTCTATACTTATCAGCCGTTGCTCTAAATCTTCTTTATTCATAAAAAAATCCTGTTATAATCATCAATTATCATCTAATATATACTTAAAAAAACAACTTTACAACACCCTATGTCAGAAGAACTTGAAATAAACACCGAATTTGCCCGCTCCTTAGACATTATCAATAACAGCGACCATCATTTATTTATCACCGGCAAGGCAGGCACCGGCAAATCCACCCTTCTGGACTATTGCTACAAGCACTGTCTCAAGGATTTGGTCATAATTGCCCCGACGGGTGTTGCCGCCTTAAATGTCAAAGGGCAAACGATTCACCGTTTTTTCAATTTCCCGATTAATGTTACGGTTGAAAAAATCCAAAACCTTGAAGTCAAGCCCCGCAGCCTCGGAATTTTCCGCAACTTGGACACCATTTTTATTGACGAGGTTTCCATGCTTAGGGCCGACCTTTTGGACTGCATCGATGCCTTTTTGCAAATTTACGGCCCCCAACCTGGGACGATTTTTGGCGGTGTTCAAATGGTTTTTGTCGGGGATATGTACCAACTTCCGCCGGTTGTAAATAATGACGAAGCGGAGCTCTTTGCCCAAATGTACCGCTCGCCTTATTTCTTTGATGCCAAAGTCTTCAAACAACTCAAACTTGAGATTGTTGAGCTCCAACACATCTACCGCCAAAAAGACGCCGAGTTCATCACCTTACTCAACCGGATTCGCGACAACATTGCCTCAGCTGATGACCTTGCCCGGCTCAATGCCCGCACCCAAACCCCGCACCAAGACGGAGAGTTTTACATTCACCTTACCCCGACTAATCGCCAAGCTGATGCCATTAACGAGTCCGAACTCGATAAACTGAGCACCCCGATGCATATCGCCAAAGCTGAGGTTGAAGGTGTCTTTACCAAAGACTACTACCCCACATCTGAGGAGCTCAGCTTCAAGCAAGGCGCCCAAATAATGTTTTTAAATAATGATATGAAAAACCGCTGGGTCAACGGCTCCGTCGGACATATTGAAGATATTACTACTGATAGTGTGGGGAAGACTACGGTCAAAGTCCGCCTCCACGATTCTCACAAGCTGGTCCGCGTCCAACCTTATACCTGGGAGATTTTTCGTTATAAAAAAGACGGTGAACACATCACCTCAGAGTCGGTTGGCTCTTTTACCCAATTCCCGTTCCGCTTGGCTTGGGCCATAACCATCCACAAGAGTCAGGGCAAGACCTTCCAAAATGTAGAGATTGACTTAGGGCGCGGAGCTTTTTCTGGCGGACAAGTCTATGTTGCCCTCAGCCGCTGCACCAGCTTAGAAGGCATCACCCTCACCCGCCCGCTGCGCGCCAAAGACATCTTGACCGACTATCGCATTTTTGAATTCATTAATAGCTGCAAGCCCTTAGCCGAGCAAGCCCCGCTCTCAGCTTATAATAAAATGCAAATTTTACACGCCGCCATTACCAAACGCCAAAAGCTCGAAGCCCTTTACCAAAAGGCTGATGGCACCCGCTCGCGCCGTGTGATTATTCCGCTTGCCATAAGGGGCGAAAATTTGCTTGCTTTTTGTACCGAAAGGGGCGAACAACGCAGCTTTAATCTTGAACGGCTGCAAGTTCTTCGCCCCTCTGCTTAAAACTCAATTTTTAAGCTTAGTCTTTAATCCGCAAGCTTACCTTTCCATCCTTGGCGGTCAGGCTTGCCTCTCCGCCGATAGGAAAAGTCATCAACGGCGTGCTGTGGCCAAAATCAGCATTGGCAATCACCGGCAACTTGCTCAATGGTTCAACTGCTCTCACCACATATTCCAGCTGTTCACGTGTTACTTTTGAGCCTTTCTGGAAACGGCCGATAACAATTCCCTTAACCTTGGCAAAATCCGGCTGATAAGTCAGCGCCGTCAAATTACGCATAAAATCACAAATATCCGACCCTTCGGTATCTTCAACAAACAGCACCGTATTTTGCTCAAAAGCCGGTCTATACTCACTGCCGAGCAGCAAATTAAATGTTCCGAGATTGCCACCCAAAATCGTCCCTTGAGCCTCACCTTCGTTCAGCAGCCAATATCCCTCATTGGGCAAAAATTCGCGTTTATCTTGATCCAAAAACCACAAATCATCGCTCCACTCTTTGGACGGTTCAACCTCACGCTCACCGGACTTAGTCAGCATCTCAATCATCTGCTCAATTGTATATTCGATTCCTTTTTTCATCCCCAAAGAGCTAAAATGCGGCCCCGAATAAGTCACTAATCCGGTCTTGGCATAAATGGCATCCAACAACGCCGTAACATCAGAGAACCCGCACAAAATTTTCGGATTCGCCTTAATCACGTCATAATCCAAATACGGCAGCAATTGATTGCAGTTAAACCCGCCGATCATCGTCAAAATTGCTTTAACCTTTTTGTCTTTGAAAGCTTCCATAATATCCGCCGCTCTTTTAGCTACGGTAGTCGTTGCCAACATATCAAAATTTTCATCTACGGCATTGGTGGCAAAACTAACCTTAAAGCCCAGATTCTCCAAGCGCTCGCGGGCAATTTCTCTTACCTCTTTACCAATGAGCTTCACCCCGCGTGACGGAGCAATGACTCTGATTTCATCACCTTTTTGCAATTTTTGCGGCACTATTTTGAGCATTTTTCCTCCTCTTACAAAAGCATTAAACTGCCTACCAACATATACCTTATTTATAAAAAAGCCAACAAAGATTCACGTTTTTTTTATTCTTTAAAACTAAATTTAGACCCATAATATCATAATCTAATTAACAGGATAATAATGAACCTCAACATCCTTCTGCTTATCTGCGGCATTCTGCTGTTATTTTGCGTATTTGCCAACCGTATTTCCGACCGCTACGGGATTCCGGCTTTATTGCTGTTTCTGGGGCTTGGTATGCTTGCCGGCAACGACGGCGTTGGCCAAATCCAATTTTATGATGCTAAATTATCCAACCACATCGGCACCACCGCCTTAATTTTTATTTTGTTTTCCGGCGGCCTCGAAACCCGTTGGCCTGATGTCAAACCCGTCTGGGTCAGGGGCACCATTCTCTCCACCATTGGCGTAATTATTACGGCACTTACCCTTTTTGTATGCACGCACTACATTCTGCATATGAGCCTTGAAGTTGCGATTCTCTTAAGCGCTATTGTTTCCTCTACTGATGCACCTGCCGTCTTTAGCCTTATCCGCTCCCAAAAATACGAGCTCAAATCAGACCTCAAACCCATTCTTGAATTTGAATCCGGCAGCAACGACCCGATGGCGGTTCTGCTCTCTGCCGGAGCCTTATCGCTTCTGACCTCGCCCAGCATCAACCTCCCCGGCATTGCCCTGGACTTGTTTTTGCAAATCGGGCTTGGCACTGCCTTTGGCTTGTTACTCGGGCGCCTTGCCGTTTATACCTTATCCAAAGTCCGCCTTAATTATATGGGGCTTTACCCCGTATTCGGTGTGGGCTTAGCACTACTGACTTTCGGACTGACCCAAGTTTTCCACGGCAACGGCTATCTGGCAGTTTACATCTGCGGCATCATCACCGGCAACGCGGTCTTTATGTACCGCCGCCACCTCATCCGCTTTCATGATTCCTTATCATGGATAATGCAAATCGGCATGTTCTTGATTTTGGGTTTATTGGTCAACCCCTCCGAGCTCTGGAGCGTTTTCTTCATCGCCTTGGGCTGCTCGGTATTTTTAATCTTTGTCGCCCGCCCATGCGCCGTATTTCTGTGCCTTTATAACAGCAAATACAGCTTTAATGAAAAACTCTTCATCAGCTGGGCGGGTCTCAAAGGTGCCGTACCGATTATTTTGGCCACCCAACCATTAATGATAAACTTTCCTAACTCCCAATTTTTATTCAACACCATCTTCTTCTTGGTCATCATTTCAGTACTATGCCAAGGTCAGTCTTTGAGTTTTATGGCTAAACATTTGCGTTTATATAAGAGGTAATCCTAATGAACAAATCATATCCCCGATTGCAAAACTTTCGCAACGTATTTCTCAAAAGCTTCAATCTCTGCATATTTGTCAGTATGGTTTTATTAGCCTTCCATCATCGTATTCCGTGGTATAACCTCCCCGGTGTTTCCGATATCTGGCAGTATTACCTAATTATCCCAGGAATTAACAGCATTATGACCGGCTTTGTCTGTGTCCTTTTATACTACTATTTTGCTACTCGCCAATACACCACTTATAGCTTTGAACGCTCCAATAAATGGGCACTGTTTTTCACCGGTTGCATCGCCGGAGTTCTTTGTATTTATATCGCTTTAAACGAGATTGCTACCTACTTAATCAGCTTTCTGATAATTTATGGCGCTTATCATAATATCAAAATCTTTATCAGCAGACTATCCGCTATGCTTGAACCTGAAAAGAACGCCACAACCGCCGACCTTGCCGACTTTGCTGCCTTTTTCATCAATCTGCTGATAACCTTTACTGTTATCAATATCTCACTTAACACCATTCACATCAGCCTCGGAACTGATATTGCTTTTAATTTTGAACCTGGAATTGGCGGCATTTTAGATGCCATCTACTTTGGCATTATCACCATGACCACCGTTGGTTACGGAGATATTTATCCCCATTCGGCGGCAGCCCGTGCCATTGTCAGCATCGAATGTCTGACCAGTTATCTGTTGCTAGGTATAATGATATCCATCATTGGCCGCGGCATCAAGTTCTCTACCAAAGACTAAAACTTACGCCAACGTAATTTGAGTTTTTCCAACCAGTTTGGCTGCAACTTGCTCCCTTTCCATAACGGAGCAAGTTTTTTGTACTTAGCTTTGGTCTGGCGCAAAGCTCGCCACAACCAGCGCTTAAGCACTTCCTTTTTCCAATTTTCCATAACCTCAGCCCCAGCCAACAAACCATACATTTGCTGCATCTCACTCAAGCTGAATTTTTGCTTGGCATACATCTTGGCAAACAGAGCCAAATCAACATCACTTGCATCAGGCAAAACCTCTTTTACCGCATTCAGTTTAGCCTTAGTCCCGTTCACGGCTTGCAGATTTCCGGTTGTCAGCGATGTATTGCCGCCAAACCACCGATATTTAAACAACAACTCCGGCAAATTACAAAACTTGGTTTTGTTCAACAACTCCACCCACAGCTGATAATCTTCGGCATAGCGATACTCATCATGATACTTAATATTATTTTCCAGCAACACCGACTTTCTGATCATCGCCGCCGGGTGGCAAATTCCGGCCCCTTCAACCACCGTCCTGATTTTAATATCTTCATCATCACACGGCACACAAATCTTCTTGCCCTTTGGGAAGCACAACACCTGACACCCGACCACACCATACTCCGGATAAGCATCCAAAAAAGCCACCTGCTTTTCCAGCCTCTCCGCTAAAGAAACATCATCATGGTCCTGACGGGCAATATATTCCCCCTTAGCCAAGCTGATGCCTTTGTTTGATGTTTCGGCAATACCGAGGTTTTTATCATTTTCCACATACACAATCCGCGGATCATCAAACTCAGCAACCACCTGTGCCAAAGGTTTAGAGGAGGCATCATTAATAATCAAGAACTCAAAATCCCGAAACGTCTGCCCCAAAATGGAGTTAATCGTCTCGCGCAGCATATTTTCATCCGTATTATAAATCGGCATCAATACCGTAACTTTAGGCATTTTAAGTCCAAGGCCTCCCCTATTACATGTTGATTAATGACGATTCTGCAAATACCAATCTACGGTTTTGACGATTCCGGTATCAAAATTCTCGTCCGCTTTCCATCCCAATTCTCTTGATAACTTGGTGCTGTCGATAGCATAACGCAAATCATGCCCCGGACGGTCAGCCACAAAGGTAATCAAATCGGCATACTTGCCTTTTGCCCGCGGACGACGCTCATCCAACAGCGCACAAATCGTATTCACAATCTGCAGATTATTGCGCTCATTAAACCCACCGACATTATAAGTCTCTCCGCTTTTACCTTTGTGGAAAATCAAATCAATCGCCTTACAATGGTCCAGCACATATAACCAGTCGCGAATATTTGTTCCCTGCCCATAAATCGGGATTGGCTGCTCCGCCAAGCATTTGCGAATAATCGTCGGAATCAGCTTTTCATCATGCTGCTTGGGTCCATAGTTATTGGAGCAATTAGATGTTGTAACGTTCATTCCATAAGTATGATGATAAGCCCTAACAATAAAGTCCGAGCTAGCCTTGCTCGCTGAATACGGGCTGTTGGGAGCATAAGGCGTATCCTCTCTGAACAAGCCTGTCTCGCCCAAAGTTCCATACACCTCATCGGTCGAAATATGATGGAAACGGCATTCCTCATACCCTGGCTTAAATTTACCCGGAGCTTCCATCCAGTACCGGCGAGCATTTTCCAGCAAATTAAAAGTACCGCCGATATTGGTTTCAATAAAAGCTTTCGGCCCTTTAATTGAATTATCGACATGGCTTTCCGCGGCAAAATGAATCACCCCGCGAATATCATACTTAGCAAATAATTCCGACACCAACTTCTCATCACAAATATCCCCTTTGACGAAAGTATAATTCGGCATATTCTCACATTCGCTAAGGTTTTGCAAATTTCCGGCATAGGTTAATTTATCCAAATTGATTACCTTATACTCCGGATACTTAGCGCAAAAATACGGTACGAAATTTGCACCGATGAACCCTGCTCCACCTGTTACTAAAATTGCTTTAGACATTTGCTCAAACTCTCCTTCCAATACGGAACTTTAACTCCAAATACTTTTTTGATTTTGGCCTTATTCAATACGCTGAAACTCGGGCGAACTGCCGGTGTCGGATACTCTTTGCTTTCAATCGGGTTTACCTTGCAGTTCAAACCGCTCTGCGCCATAATCTCAACCGCAAAATCGTACCACGAACAAACCCCTTCATTGCTAAAGTGATAAATTCCGGCATTTTCCTCATTCATCTGCGGCAAAATATCAACTATGGCCTGCGCCAAATCACCGGCAAAAGTCGGGGTACCGACCTGATCAAACACCACGCCGAGCACCTCACGCTCAGCCCCCAACCTCCGCATTGTTTTCACAAAATTATTGCCATGAGCCGAATACAACCACGCCGTACGAATAACTATCACATTTTTATTGCAGGCCAAGGCTTTTTGCTCACCTTCCAACTTGGTTATTCCGTAGACTGATTGCGGATTGGGCTTATCTTCTTCCGTATACGGCACGCAGTTTTTACCATCAAACACATAATCGGTTGAAATATGAATCAACTTTGTCCCGCAGCTGGCTAAATTATACACTCCATCGGCATTAATTTTGCGAGCCAAATCAACATCAGCTTCCGCTTTATCCACCGCGGTATAAGCCGCACAATTAATAATCACCTCCGGCTTAAGCTCGCCCACCATTTTTTTCACGGCTTCAGCATCGGTAATATCCAACACATCGCGATCCACGCCCTTAGCTTTATCGCCCAATCGGCTCATCAGCTCTTGCCCGAGTTGTCCGTTTGCACCTACGATTAAAAACATTCTTTCAACTCCGCCAATCTTGGATTGATTTTATCTTTATCTGACAATACGACCTTATCTGCCGGTACCTTCCAGTCAACTCCGACATCCGGATCATTAAACAACAACCCCACTTCTGAAGCTTTGTTATAAAAATTATCACATTTATAAGTAAACAAAGCCGTTTTGCTCAACACGCTAAAACCATGGGCAAAGCCTCGCGGAATCATCAATTGGCGTTTATTTTCGCCGCTCAATTCTACCGCCACATGCTTACCGAACGTCGGCGATGCCCGACGCAAATCCACGGCCACATCCAGCACCGTCCCCTCAATCACGCGTACCAATTTGGCCTGAGCAAACTCTCCCTTCTGGAAGTGCAATCCTCTGACCGTTCCATAAGTTGAAAAAGACTGGTTATCCTGCACAAAATTATAATGCAGACCATGCTCCTCAAATTCTTTCTGATTATAAGCCTCAAAGAAGTATCCTCGGCTGTCTTCAAACACTCTGGGTTCCAAAATCCAAACCCCATCGATTTCAGTTTTAATAAAGTTCATGATATTCCTCATATACTTTTAACAAATAACGTTTATACTCCCCGTCTTTCAGATTATTAATCAGAGCCATCATCTGCTCATCATTAATAAACCCGCGGCGATACACAATTTCTTCAATACAAGCGATTTTAAGGCCTTGGCGTTCCTCAATAATCTGCACAAACTGCCCTGAAGCCATCAAGCTTTCCGGTGTTCCGGCATCAAGCCAAGCATTACCGCGCCGCATTGGCACCACGCTCAATCTTCCTTCCCGCAAATACATATTATTAAGGTCGGTAATCTCAAGCTCTCCCCTTGCCGAAGGTTTAAGTTGCTTAGCTTTTTCGACCACATCTGCAGGGTAAAAATACAATCCGACCGATGCATAATTTGACTTCGGCTGTTTGGGCTTTTCTTCAATCGATACGGCCTTAAACTTATCATCAAACTCCACCACGCCGAACCTCTCCGGATCAGATACATGATAAGCAAAAATCGTCGCCATCTTGCCCAGATTATCAGCCACTTTTTCCCTAAAGAAGTGGAATTGCTCACCCATATAAAAAATATTATCGCCCAAAATCAAGCATACATCATCATTGCCGATAAATTCTGCCCCAATAGTCAAAGCCTGAGCAATACCTTTAGGCTCGTCCTGCACGGCATAAGTAATATCAAGCCCCAAATGGTGTCCATCACCAAACAAGCGCTCAATATTTGGGGTATCATGCGGGGTTGAAATAATCAGCAACTCTCTGATACCAAACAGCAACAGCGTCGACAGCGGATAATAAATCATCGGTTTATCATACACCGGCAGCAATTGCTTAGACACGGCCTTAGTCAGCGGATACAAACGCGTTCCGCTCCCCCCGGCCAAAACAATACCTTTCATATATAATCCTCTTATTATTACTTAAATATACCCCTGACTATAACACAACAACCATCAATTTCAAGTCTCAAAAAAAACTTACCCACGATAAACAACCTTGCAAAAAAAAATCAAAATCCTAAAACAATTTTAACCTTTTATATGTTTACATAATACAGATTAACTTTTATGAAGGGATTCGTATAATGGTATCAGAGGTTGCTGAAATACTTTTTTCTGACGAAACGCTGTTTACTTATATTGGTTATGCAGCGGGCTTAGCGACAATTATCGCCTTTGCCATCCAGACTTTCCGCATTTTGCGGACCAAAAACATCACCGGCTTATCCAGCTACATGTTCACCATGTATAGCTTGGCGCTCATCTGCTGGTTTGCTTATGGTGTATTCATTGACTCATGGATTTTAGCCATTTCGAACTTAATCACCTTCTTCTTCACTTTTTCCATTTTACTGCTTATCTTGTATTATGATGAAGAAGACAAAATTGAACGTTACCGCCGTGATCCGTTGACCTATGTTTTCAACAAAAAATATTTTGAAGAAACCGTACCTGTCAAAATGGTAGAATCTTTAATTGCCGGCAAACCTTTTGCCATCATTATGGGTTCCATCAACAATCTTGACACCATTCAGCAAAACTTCGGCGGCAAATACAAAGACCGCACTTTGAAACTCACCGCCAAAGCACTTGAAAAAGCTCTGCGTGACAGTGACTTCATCGCCCGTGTTGACAACAACAAATTTGCCATCTTCCTTTCTGAGGCTGATGAAAAAATTGCCAAGAACGTCTGCACCCGTGTTATTGAGAGTATTCATAATGTAGAGGTCAAAAAATCTGCCAAACAAATTATGCATCCTGAGATGCTGCTCGGCGTTTGCCCGTCTAAATACAGCTCAGACTTAGCCGAGCTCAGCGCTTTTGCGGATGAAGCTTTGGCTCAAGCCTCTTACAAAGGCCGCAATATGCTGAAGATTTATAAACCTGAAAAAAAATAATTCCAGCCTGATATCAAAAGAACGGCACTTGCAAGAGTGCCGTTCTTTTTTATCTCTACTTTATCAAACCATCTCGGCACATTGCCGCAAATATCGGCCGATTAAGCCCCAACAGTTCAATAATCTCTGCCGGCTTTTGCGTAATATGCAGCTGCTGCACTTTGCTCTTTCCGCCCTTAACCAGCTTTATCTCGGCGCTGGGCAACTCCGCCTTGCCTATGCATGAAGACAACAGCACCACCGCCTCATCATTATCCGCCAAAAACTCTTTAGCCAAATATCTGGCATATAAGTTGAGCGTCACATCGGCCTTGCTGGCATCTTTGGTCCACGGGCTTCCGCCGCCGATAGGACAAGCCGTACCATAAAAATCACACGCCAATTTGCGTCCGGTCATACCGCAGTCAGCCACCGCCGAATGGCATTTGTATTCACCGGCTCCATTCACAATCAAGCATCGCGGCTCTTGGCCCAAAATCTTCACCACGGCATCCCGCAAATCAACCTTGCGCAGCATTGGTATTGCCACGATTACCGTATCAAAACCACCTTTTTCATCAAGTGTTACCTGCGTTTTGATATCTATTCCGAGTAGTTTGGATTTTAAGGCTTTGCGATAGAGCTCTCGGCACAGTTTTTGGGCTTGGTACTGCTCACGGCTGATGTTTCCCTCACCCTTACAAGCATAGCCCACAAACACCCCTTGGTCGCCCCAGCCGCCGACTGCCACACCGTTGCTGATTTCATCAGACTGCGCGCTGATAAGCTCAATCACCTTCAGCTTATCCGGTTCAATGGCATAGCTGCCCCAGCGCTTGGCATATTCTGCCGAATACCCCAGTTCATACAAGGCTTGCCGCACATAATCTTTCAGCCCTGTTGTTTTTACTTTGCCGCTAATCTCACCGCCCAATACCACGGTGTTGGCTTTAATCATCACCTCCACGGCAAACCTCACCGCAGGGTCTTGCTCCAACATCCTGTCCAAAATATAGCTGGCAATATAATCGGCTGTTTTATCAGGGTGCCCCAAAGACACCGCTTCTGCTGTTTTAAGCATAATCACAATCTCCTTATTTAGTCCTCTGTTGCGGGACAATTCAGGTTAAATCCACATTATTCTGTCGGTTAAGACGCCTTTTAGTTTTCAACTGTTTCACCCAAAAGTCAAGCCCAAAACTTTTCACCGCACAACAAAATTCTTGCAACAAAAAAATATTGTTTTATCATACATACAACTTGAGCTTAAACTTTTGCTTCCGGCGGAGGAATTAATGAAAACCCTTATCACCCGATGGACTGCCACAAGCCTTGTCTTGCGTATTTTTTCCGGAGCCCTGCTTGGCATAATCTTAGCCTTGCTTTTTCCCCAAGCCGTCGGGATTTCTATGCTCGGGGCCTTTTTTGTCGGCGCCCTAAAGAGCATTGCCCCGCTTTTGGTTTTAATCTTGGTACTGGATTCGTTGCTCAATACGCCGCACGGCATTGGCGCCAAACTCCGCCTTATTGTGTTTATGTATATCATCAGTATGGTTTTGGCGGCTGCTTTTGCTGCTGCCGTCAGCTTCTTGTTTCCGTTAGAATTACCGCTTTCGGCCTCGGCCCTTGCTCTGCCTGCAAGCTCCGACAACTTATCGCCGCACCTTTTTTCGCAGCTGCTCTCCGGCCTTACCGAAAACCCGCTTGCCGCCGTTGCCAATGCCAACTACATCAGCATTTTATTTTGGTCGATTATCTTTGGGTTAGCGCTCAAAAACTTTGCCTCCCCCACCACCAAACAATTCTTAAAAGACCTAACCCACGGCATTTCCAAAGTCGTCAGCTGGCTGATAGAATTTGCCCCTTTCGGTATTCTCGGTCTGGTTTTTGAAGCGGTTTCCACCAATGGGCTCAGCGTTTTTGAGCAATACGGACGCCTGGTTGCCACCATTGTCGGCTGCATGCTGGCGGTTGCGCTGTTCATCATTCCGCTGATGGTAGCCCTCCTCCTCCGCCGCAACCCTTACCCACTGGTTTTCCGCTGCCTGAAAGAGAGCGGCATCACCGCCTTTTTCACCCGCAGTTCGGCGGCCAATATTCCGGTCAATATGGCTCTGTGCCAGCGCCTCAAATTAGATGAGAACATCTACGCCGTGTCCATTCCCTTAGGCGCCACGCTTAATATGAACGCCTCTGCCGTCACCATTACCGTCCTAGCTTTGGCCGCAGCACATAGCTTAGGCCTTGAGGTTGGCTTTGGCACCGCCTTTGTTCTCTGCCTGTTTTCCACCATCTCGGCTTGCGGCGCCTCAGGCGTTGCCGGCGGGTCATTATTGCTCATTCCGCTGGCCTGCTCGCTGCTTGGCATTCCGGAAAACATCTCGGCACAAGTTGTCGCCATCGGCTTCATCACCAGCATTGTCCAAGATTCTTTTGAGACCACGGTCAACTCTGCCAGCGATGTCATTTTCACCGCCACCGCCGACTACTACTACCAACAACGCTAATTACCGGAAAATATCCCATGTTAAAAGCCATTTTAATTCTACCCTTCAATGTTTTGATAACCATTCCGGCAATTATTTTATATTGCAGTAATTTCAAGCTGCTTTCTCCGTCCTTTTCTGTAAGATTTATCGTTGCGCTGGGGCTATTAATTTTGGGGCTTAGCCTCCTCATCTGGACCATAACCTTATTTTCGGCGGTACGCCATGGCTCTTTGGCTCCGTGGAACCCCATTAACCGCCTCATCATCAGCGGCCCATATGCCTATGTCCGCAACCCTATGCTGAGCGGAGTATTCTTAGCGCTATTCGGAGAGTCTCTGCTGTTTAGCAGCTGGCCGCTATGCGTTTACACCCTGTTGTTTATAGCCATCAACGCCGTTTACTTCCCGCTATCTGAAGAAAAAGGCCTGCACAAACGCTATGGACAAGCTTACCTTGAGTATTGCCGGCATGTGCCTCGTTTTATTCCGCGGCTCAGCCCTTACACCCCCACCCATTCAACTAAGGAGGAAAAATAATGCCCCGCATATTTTCACTGTTTTTCTTGAGCCTGTCTTTGCTCAGCTCCGGCTGTAGCACATCACCTCAAAGCCAAGAAGTTGAAGGCACCGTGCGCCTTGGGCATGAGGTACGCTCATTCACCGATTCCCGCACCGGTAAAGAATATTGGCTGATTGATAAATCCGGCCAATTAATGCAACAATACCAAAATACCATAAAGAGCAATGTCATTAATTACCAACCGGTCTATGCCAAACTCCAAGTTCTGGATATCGGCCGTATGAGCGATGGCTTTGGCGCAGAATACGACGGCACTTACGAGGTCCAACAAATCATCTTTATGTCTCCACAACCCCACCCCTAACTTTCCGCTTCCCCCCTCTCTCCATTCTTCTCTCTCTATTCTTCCATTTCCTAACTTCGCTCTCTAAACCAGCTAGACAAATTTTGCCACATTTAATTATATTACCCAATTTTCACCCTTTACCGCACACCGACAGCCCTTCTCTTGTGCTTCTCCCTCCACACACAGCGTCCACCTCACCCCTAACTTTCCCACCCCTTCGCCCTTAACTTTCCGCTTCTACCCCTCTCTATTCTTCCCTCTCTATTCTTCCATTTCCTAACTTCGCTCTCTAAACCAGCTAGACAAATTTCGCCGCATTTAATTGCTTTACCCCATTTTCACCCTTTACCGCACACCGACAGCCCTTTTCTTCCACCTGCTATCCACACACGGCATCCACCTCACCCCTAACTTTCCCACCCCATCGCCCCTAACTTTCCGCTTCTCCTCACCATAAACTTTTCCCCTTTCATTCATTTCCCATTTCCGCCTTTTCTTCCCTCTCTTTCTTTCCCCTTCCTTTGCTTGCTAGACAAAATCGTCCAGCAACTATACTAACCGCTATAAAACCCAGCATCCACCACAGGCGGCACGCCTGTGCCTCCGGCTCAGCCGGAGCTATTAAACCATTATCTCTCCTCTTCTCTTTTTTACCTTCTCCCTTTTTTCCATTCCGCCTCGCCCCATTCCTTTACCTCCTCTCCAACCACTCCTTCCCCATAATTAAAATTTGCCTCCTCTCAACTAGACAAAACTGTCCGCGTAATTAATTTATCCCCCTATCTTCTCAATCCTCAAGTTGATGATTACATCAAAAACGACTTGCAACTTTGCACTCTGCGTGGTATTCTGAATATGCAGTTGGATGAACCGGCTGTGGTGTCTCAAAAACACCTCTAGATAAATATCCACCATGGTGTGGAGTGCTGGTAATATATTGAATAACAGCGACTGCTATCTAGACAGTTTTTGAGCTCCATGCCGCCTTGGTTTTTATAACTTAAGCGGCATTTGTTTTAACTCTAAAAACAATGGAGCTTTGGTTATGAAAATTAAACTTTTACTCTTAGGGACTTCTCTGTCCTTTTTACCTCAAACCTTAAACGCGCAATGCGTATCCCCTATTCAAGATTGCTATGCTTTAGGCTATACCCAAACCTCTTGCCCTAATGGTAAAGGAGTTAAGTGCCCTTTCGGCAATGGCTGGTATTGCGGTGGAACTGCCGCCCAAGATTGCATTAAATTAGGCTATGATAAAGATTGCACCGGCGCCGGAGAGAGCGAATCAGGGCAAACCTGCAACGGCAAATACCAATCCTGCACTTGCGATTCGAGCTACCAATACACCTGCTCTGGCACCGGTTACTCCGGTGGCTCTGGCACCGCCTGCGGCGGCAAGTACACCTCCTGTAGCTGCGCCAGCGGCTATGAATGGAAAAACGGTAGTTGTCAGAAACAAGTTCTCAACGGCGCCCAAGGTGAATTGTATTACTGCAACGGTACGGTGGTTGGCGTTAAAGCTGGAGATATGAATTTCTATGTCGCAATGAATGATTTAAGAAAAATGAACTGGACTAATGCTTATAACCAATGCTCTAGCTATGTTTTCTGCGGTAGTCTTAAAGGAACTTTACCAGATAGAGATCAATTATTATCAATTTATAATAATAAATCACAAGTAAACACTTTGCTTTCAGCCAACGGAGGTACACAATTCACAAATAGTACAAATAATTGCTATTGGTCATCTCACCCCTCTGGCAGCAACTATTACTACACCGTGGATATATACAATGGTTACGTGGAGAGCCACAAAACCGAACTTAACTACTATGTTCGTCCCATCCTCACTTCATGGTAACTCTAAACGGGCAGAGAGCAAGCATCGCGCCTCCTCTGCCCCAATCTCGCTATCACCAACCGAGCGGATCAAACGGCGCCCGTTTGCGCCCATCACTCCATCCCCCATCACTCCTCCAATAAAATTTGCCTCTCCAAAGAAAAGCAACATCGATACCAAAAACAAAAAAGCCAACCTTACGGCTGGCTTTTTTCTTTTTGGTTGCGGGGGCAGGATTTGAACCTACGACCTTCAGGTTATGAGCCTGACGAGCTACCGGGCTGCTCCACCCCGCGATAAGCGCTGTACCCCGACTCTTCATCGCGATACAGCGAATGTGTACACCTTTTTTATTTTAGTGTCAAGCACTAATTACATTTTTTATTGAATTAACATCATCAGCAGTCAAGCTCAAATGTCCGGCCGCAATTCTGCCCTTGTCATTATATAGTTCATAAGACATTCTCTGCCCTTCATTCATATCTGTAATTCCGGCCTTCTGAAACTGCGTAATATGCACAAACACATCTTTACCGCTTTGGCTATCCGTAATAAAGCCATAACCTTTTTTCTCATTAAACCACTTCAAAGTCCCAAATTTAACAGTACTGTTGCTCATAAGCCCTCACTTATACTAAAAGTTTAATATTAAAGATGAACACACTATTTAGTTATATTCTTTTTATGAAAGAATCAAGTCCTAAGCTCAAAAAAAAATCAATCACCTCCTTTATCAAGTCCACAGTCACCGCTATTTAGTCCATTTCTACACAATTATCGTCGCTATTAATAATTTATATCAGAATACTTGAACTACTAATATTAGTAAATGCTAAATTATACAATATCCACATTTTACTTCGTCCAATTACGGCACAAATCCCGTCACGCCCAATAATTTAAATAAGAACACGCAAACTACTAATATTAGCAGATTTTAATATACATTTTTCGTCATAACTTCCGTCATTTCCCATTATTATATTATGATACAGCAAACGCAAAATATAATAAAAACAATATATTGTAGATGTTTTGCTAATCTTTATCAGAACAAAAGCGGAAAATCAAAGTCCCACTCCGCATTACTCATTCTCTTTAATTTAGCAATACTACCCACACCACAAAAATCAAGATTTTTTTACAACAAAAGAATGAATCTGTGAATATCTTAAAACCGCAAATAGCGTCAGATTCCCCACGCTCGCAAACATTGCCCCTCTTCCCTGCTCAACAGCTTGCTGCCATGCCCATAATCCGGCACAATATGCATCTCCGCCGCAGGGAGCGCCTGTTTCAATTGATAAGCGCCCACCAGCGGACACACCATATCCAAGCGATTATGCACCACACACACCGGCATCTTTTGCACCGCATCGATTCCCTTGATAATCTCATCTTCCCGCAAAAAGAAGTTATTTGCCGCATAATGCATCATCACTCTGCAACTCATCACCTCGGCTTCTCTCACCTCGCCTCGTCCAAGTTGCGGCTGCAAACTCCCCAACACGTTTTCATAACTTCCATACAAGTTCACCGCCTGCAACTGCTTTTGCAAATCTCCCGACATAATTTCTTTATAATAGAACTCAGCGGTCTTCATTTCTTTTTTAATCGGCTTCCGCACCTCATCCATCATATCCGGATAAAACCAACCCGAGCACCTCTGCTCCCACTCCCGACTGACTTTGTCAGCCAAAAACACCTTTGATAAAAACAACTTTTCCACCAACTGCGGATATTTCTCCGCAAACAGCAAAGCCAAAGTCGTCCCCCACGAGCTGCCAAACACCACAACTTTATTTTTTATGCCCAAATGTTTCAGCAACTTTGCCGCATCATCAACCAAATCATGCGTGGTATTTTCCTTTATTTCACCCAACGGCTGCGACTTTCCGCACCCTCTTTGGTCAAACAAAATCACTCTGCTTTTTCGCAAATCAAATTTTTTTGCTGTTTCCGCCCTGCTCCAATACCCCGGCCCACCATGAAAACAAATCACCGGCAGCCCGTGCGGATTCCCCAATTCCTGATAAAAAATTTTGTGTATTTCCGACACTTGCAGCCAGCCCTGATTAAATGCGCGCGGCTTTCCCCAGTTGGCAAAAATTTTCAGCATCAAAAATCTCCTCCGTTTGATATTATCATTGCAATCTTGCTAACATAACTCTAATATAGATGTATTAAAAGATTCGTAACAGGAATAAAGATATGACTAACGAAATCTGCATTCATAATGCCACCGTGATTAACGGCTATTCTACGATGAAAAACTGCGCGGTCTTAATCAAACAACACAAAATTATTGATGTTTTTAACGAGGACCGCTTCAAACAAAAAACCTTCAAAGACAACGTAAAATTCATAGATATCCAAGGCGCCTACCTTGCCCCCGGGTTTATTGACACCCACATCCACGGCATCGGCGGCTACGGCACCGAAGATCATCAAGTTAACTCGATTCTCAAAATGTCGGAACACCTCGCCAAATACGGGGTTACCTCATTTATTCCGACTTTGTATTCTGAGAAGAAAGACTCTTTAATCAAAGGCATACGCGCCATAGTTGAGGCTATGGGGCAAGAAAAAGGCGCCAAGATTTTAGGCCTCCACCTTGAAGGTCCTTTCATCTCGCCTGACCGCTTAGGCGTCCAAGCACCTGATACTTTAAGCCCTGTCGACATCAAATTATTTGATGAACTCTGGGAGGCATCAGAAGGTAAAATCATCAATATGACTGTTGCTCCCGAGCTCAAACACATGCGCGAGCTCGCCCTCCATTGCATCTCCAAGGGCATCGTCTTGCAAGCCGGCCACACCAACGCCACTTATGAGCAAATGGTTGAAGGCATGCAAGCTCGCATTATGCACGTCACCCACCTTTTTAATGCCATGAGCCGTATGCACCACCGTGACCCAGGGGCAGTCGGTGCCGTGTTTATTCACCCTGAAATCTCTTGCGAAATCATTGCCGATGGCATTCATATCAACCCCAATATCATCAAGTTTTTGCTCCGTTGCAAACCGATTGATAAATTGGTTTTGGTTACTGATGCCCTCAAGCCCACTAAACAAAACCACCTTCCGCTCCTTGCCAACGGGGAGGAAGTCTACCTTGACCAATGTTTCTACCGCAAGTCCGACAACGCCATTGCCGGCTCTGCGCTCACTATGCTTGACGGGGTCAAAAATCTGGTTTCTTTTGGCTTGAGCTTAGAGCAATCCATCCAAATGGCCTCCACCAATCCGGCCCGTATTATGAAACAAGAACACTTAGGCCTCATCGCCCCCGGTTATGATGCTGATATGGTTGTTTTTGATAAAAACTTTCACAACTTATACACCATCATCGGTGGTGTCTTTTATAAAAAAGGAAAAGAACTATGCGCGTAATTATCAACTCTAATTATGACGAATGCTCTAGTTGGGCCGCCAACTATGTAGCTTATAAAATCAACCGTTTTCGCCCCACGGCTGACAAACCATTTGTCCTTGGTTTGCCGACCGGTTCATCACCGATAGGTATGTACCAAAACCTCATCAAGCTCAACCAAGCCGGCAAAGTTTCGTTTGAAAACGTCGTCACTTTCAATATGGATGAGTACATCGGCCTCCCTCCGGCTCACCATGAGAGCTACCACTTTTTTATGCATGAAACCTTTTTCAAGCATATCAACATTAAACCATCTAATATCAATATGCTGAATGGTATGACCACCGATTATGAAAAAGAATGCCGCGATTATGAGGCCAAAATCAAAAGCTATGGCAAGATTCACCTTTTCATCGGCGGCGTAGGCACTGATGGCCATATCGCTTTCAACGAGCCGGGGTCATCTCTTAGCTCACGCACTCGTGTCAAAACCCTGACTATGGAAACGATTCGCTCTAACGCTCGCTTTTTCAATAACGACATCAACCTTGTCCCCAAGACAGCCTTAACCGTTGGCGTTGGCACCATTACCGACGCTGAAGAGGTTATGATTATCGCCTCCGGCGCCAACAAAGCTGAAGCCTTAAAGCATGGCATTGAGGGTTCCATCTCGCACATGTGGCCAATCAGCATTTTGCAAATGCACCAACACGGCATCATCGTCTGCGACGAGGCGGCCACTAAAGAGCTTCGCCCTGAAACGGTAAAATACTTCAAAGAAATTGAACAACGTACCATGAAATAAACTTCAAGGCTCCCCTTTGGGAGCCTTTTTTCGGCATCAACTTAGATTATATTACCTCACCGCAAGCTGGGGCAAACGGGCGCCGTTTGAGCGGAGAGCCTCCGCGGGCATCGGTTAGCGCCAGAGAGATTGGGACAAAGGAGGCGCGTTGCTCAGATTGTGCTTGCGTAAAGCACAATATCTTTTTATATGTTTTATGCTTCTGCACTTCTAAACAAATTATCCAACACAGGATGAAATCCTGTGCCTCCGGCTCATGCCGGAGCTTGCGGACAAGATAGCGGCAAATGATGAAAATTGGGCTGCATCATTAAATGCGGCAAATTTTGTCTAACGGATTTAAGAGGAGCTAAGGTATTAAAGAAAAGGTCGATGAGGGAGAAAGAGGCGATGGGTAAGGCGGATGAAAAAAATGGGCAGAGGACGAACTGCGTTCGCACCCTGCCCATTGAGAGTTAGTAAGAAGCGAGGACCGGGCGAACATAGTAGTTGCTGCTCATGCCGAACCAACTGCCGCGACCACTGGACATATCCACGACGTAGTAGCGGCTGGTGGCGTAGTTGGTAGACGACCAATACCAGTCATTTGTCAATTGCGTCCCGCCGTTTGTCGAAAGCAACGTGTTTACTCGTGATTTATTTTGATAAATTGATTTTAATTGATCTACTGTCGGCAAGGTTCCTTTGACATTGCCGCAGAAAGCATAGCTTTGACATTGGCTATTAGCACTAGACCAATTCATTTGTCCCAAATCTCTCAACGCAACATAGAAGCTCATACCGCTAGCTTTAACACCAACAACTTTGCCATTGCAATAATACAGCTCGCCAACTGCTCCATTCTGTGTTTGTTTCTGGCAACTACCATCTTTCCATTCGTAGCCAGAGGCGCAGGTACAAGCCGCATACTTGCCACCACAGGCGGTGCCCACACCACCGGAGTAGCCTGTGCCGGAGCAAGTGTAAGTATAGTTACTTGGGCAAGTGCAGGCGCTACCGCTCCAAGTATAAGGTGATGAGCAAGAGCAAGATTGATATTGGCCGTTGCAGGTTTGGCCCACTCCTCCGGCGTAGCCGGTGCCGGTACAGCCATAAATAAAGCCCAACTTAGTGCAATCTTCCGCCGCTCCGCCGCCGCAATACCATGAGTTGCCAAACGGGCATTTTACCCCGCTCCCCGGGCAGGCGCTATCCGTATAACCCAAGGCTGCGCAATCTTGTGAGGTAACGCATTGGGCGGACACACTCCCTGCTCCTGTCGTCATTATCACTCCGGCTACTGCCGTACTCAAATACAAATATCTTCTCATCTTTCTTTCTCCTTAGGTGTTCCCCTCTCCCGACGGCTGGGGTTATAAGCAAATTGAATAGTTGGTGTCAAACGGGCATTTTAAGGCTTTGCCGTTGCAGGTTTGTGCCGCATA
>CALXWI010000017.1 GCA_944392325.1 uncultured Alphaproteobacteria bacterium
TCCTGAAAACCGTATGCCGGTTGAAACCACCGTTACTACCACCACTACCACCACTATTGAGCATGCACCTGTTCCTCCGGCACCTCAGCCTGCACCAGCGGTCAGACAGCCTACCCCGACGGTCATCTCTCGTGCACCGGCCGGCCCTGTGGTAGAAGATAACGCCACAATCGAGCTGTCTCGTCCATTGCCTGTTCCACCGGAACCATCTCCGGCTCCGCTGCCTCCGGTACCGGCACCTATCCCGCCGTTGCCTGCACCGAATATTACGACAACGACCACCACAACCACAACTACGGTTAGCCAGCCGGTTGCTCCTGAACCTTTGGCAGAAGAGATTGTTATCGATAATATTAACGTTGAAGAAGCTCCCGCACCGCAACCCGCTCCTGCTGACATTCTGCTAAACAAAGAGGCTGCACCTGAGCCATTTGACCCGAGTATGTCGCCCAAATCCGGTGAAGAAAAGTTCGGCAAAGTTGAAGAAGCCGCCGTCACCACCTCAGAGGCTCCGGCTCCGGTAGGTGTAGGCTTGCCGATTCCGGTACCTGAAAAACCGTGTAACAATATGACCTTGTTTGGTCCGGACTGCGACTGTGATAACAAGCATTATCGCGGTTGCGAAGACAACAAACTTTACAATGGCTGTGAAGACAATCGCCTCACCGATGTTTGTGAAGACAACAAGCTCTTCGGCGGCTGCGATAAAGGGGAGAACATCTGCCCGATTCCTGCTGATGCTGAAGAGAAAGGCGGCGTCAATGCTACCGGCACCATCAGCAAAGAAAGCTGGATTAATGTTCCGACTGATGACAAAGGCGCAATTGAGGCTCAAAACACGCTGTGTATTGTTGACCGCGCACCTTATAGTGTTCCGATGTCGGCTGATGATATTTACAAGATTCGTACATCTATCGTATCCATCACCAACCAAAACGGCAAACAAGGCGCCGGCTTGTTGGTTGACGAACGCTTTGTCTTGACCTCAGCTGATATGATAACCAAAGACCATAATCTGTATAATATGCGGACCATCAACGGCGGCGCCTTCACCGGCAAAGCAGTCCGTATTAATATGGAAAAGAACACCGCTCTGTTGTATCTGGATAAAGCGATAGAATATACACCTCTGTCCTTGAACCTTGAGTTACCGCCGATTAACTCCGATACTTACCTGACATTGGGTATTCTGGACTTTGACACCGGCGAGGGCTACCTTGAGGATTCCGGCAAGGTCAACGGCTATCGTTACTCTGAAGAGCGCGGTACTGAGATTATTGTTGATACCTATGTCCAAGACACCACTTTGGGCGGTGCATTGATTGACAAACGCGGTACAATTACCGGCTTTGCTCATGCCGGCAAGAACGGCACTGAAAAGACCGACTTGTACTTGCCGATTGCCACCGCGCTGAAGAGTGTCGGCTTAGAGATTTGTGGCAAACGCATTACCGACATTCCGGTACGCAATACTGAGATTAGTAACGCTATTCTGTTCAACAGCGGCTCAAAAGAACCTCTGCCGATGAGCCAAACTGAGCGGAAATAGTCAAGCTCATAAAAAAAAGAGGTTTCGGCAAACAACCGAAACCTCTTTTTTTTAGTTAATAAAACAAATCGGACGCACATAAAATTTTTCAAAATCGCGTCCATAGTCAAGCCCCTTTGATTCCGGATTAACTATCCAATGATTATAAGCATAAGGAGTTGTAGACCAAACCTTGCGATTATCAATCGGCTGCATACCGGCTTTAAGCAAGAGTTCATTCCGCTCCTTACTAAACAAGTCCCAAGCTAACACATTGGCATTACCGGGGGAGCAAGGCACACCTTTGAAAGTAATCTCCGAGCAAAACTCACAAGCTTTGTTATACGACATAGCTTGCGGAGCATAATCCTTATACACGAAAAGCTTCTGCCCATAACGATTTTTGAAAATGTAGCCTTTCAACTCTTTTGCCGTACCCAAGTTCTCTGATAAAGAATCATCATCGTACACATACAACAAAATAGCCTTAGAAGCTCTGGCACCAAAAGCATGCACCAAACTTGACTGTAAATCAAATAAATCCATAATTATACTATTAAAAATTATACATAAAGTCCTTATGTATTAGCACTTGACTAGACAAAAGTCAACAAAAAAAATTATTACTTACCCCTTATCTATATTGATGACTTTTCCAAACCTTATTCAAGATAGTAGCTTACAACAAACAAGGTGCAAACATCGCTCAACCTCCAGCACAGTAAAACCACCTGCCCCCCGCACCACTACAATCTCAACCTCCGACACGGTAAAAGTTCGGAGAATGAGACATTATACAATCTCAACCTCCGACACGGTAAAAGTTCGGAGAATGAGACATATAATAAGAGTTGGATAAAAATGCGACAGGAGTGTACGTACTGGTACATGACTTAGCATTTTTATCCAACTCTGTATTAGATGGCCATTATACGAACTTTTACAGGGTGGCGGCGATTTCTTCCACCTCATAACATTCTATATAATCCCCAACCTGAATGTCGTTGTAGTTTTCAAAACTCATACCACATTCATAACCGGATTTAACTTCGCGAACGTCTTCTTTGAAGCGCTTGAGCTGAGCCAAGGCTCCATCATGAATAACCACATTGTCACGCAACAGGCGCACTCTGGCTCCGCGTTTAACAAAACCTTCGGTAACCATACATCCACCAACTTTACCGACACCGGTAATATTAAATACATTGCGGATTTCAGCATAACCGATAATCTTCTCGCGCAATTCCGGAGAGAGCATACCCTCCAAAGCTTTTTTAATGTCATCAACAACATCATAGATAATTGAGTAATAACGAATATCTACTCCATCTTGACGAGCCATATCACGAGCATGCGGAATAGCACGAACATTAAACCCGATAATAAAGGCATTTGAAGCCTTAGCCAGCGTAACATCAGAGTCTGAAATCGGCCCGACGGCAGAGTGCAAAATCTGTACACTAACCTCATCATTAGAGAGCTTCTTAATTGTACCTTCAATAGCCTCAATTGAGCCTTGAACATCAGCCTTAATAATTACCGGCAAATGCTTAACCTCACCGGACTTAATTTTATCAAGCATCTGCTCCATAGCTGACTTAGCACTTTTAACCAGCTTAGCATCACGCTCTTTGCGAATTCGGTAAGAAGTAACTTCTTTAGCCTGTGCCTCATCTTTCACAATAACAAAGTCATCACCGGCAGCAGGAGTCCCTTGCAAACCAAGGATTTCTACCGGAGTAGCCGGTCCTGCTTCCATAACTTTCTTACCGTTTTCATTAAACATAGCACGAATATGCCCCCACTCTTTACCGGCAATACAAATATCACCAATACGAAGTGTACCATTCTGTACCAATACCGTAGCTACCGAGCCGCGTCCTTTTTCCATTTTAGCTTCAATTACCGCCCCCTGAGCCATACGATTGGGGTTAGCCTTCAAATCCAAAATTTCGGCCTGCAGCAAAATAGCTTCTACCAACTTATCAATATTGATACGTTTTTTAGCAGATACTTCCGCACACAAATATTCACCGCCCATATCTTCAACCGCAATTCCATGTTGAAGCAAAGCGGTTTTAACCTTCATCGGGTCAGCCCCAGGCAGGTCAATCTTGTTAATTGCCACCACAATAGGCACTTCTGCTGCCTGAGCATGACGAATAGCCTCAATCGTTTGAGGCATAATACCATCATTAGCAGCCACAACCAAGACCACAATATCCGTAACCTTAGCACCGCGGGCACGCATTTCAGAGAAAGCCTCGTGTCCCGGAGTATCAATAAAGGTAATTTTTTTACCGCCGGCAACTTCAATCTGGTAAGCACCAATATGCTGCGTAATACCACCAGCTTCTTTAGCCGCCACATTAGTCTCACGCAAGGCATCAAGCAATGATGTTTTACCATGGTCAACGTGGCCCATAACCGTAACCACCGGCGCTCTGGCAAGCAAATCATCAGCAGTATCTTCCGGACCGGTCAAGCCTTGTTCAACATCGCTATCGGCCACACGTTTAACCTTATGCCCAAACTCTTCCGCCACGATTTGCGCGGTATCAGCATCAATCGGCTGATTAATGGTCGCCATCACACCGAGCGACATCAATTTTTTAATAACTTCGGCACCTTTTTCAGCCATACGGTTGGCCAACTCTTGTACCGTAATAACTTCCGGAATAACCACTTCTTTAATAATTTTTTCAGCAGGCTGTTGTACGACTTGCGGCTTAGGCTGTTTTTTCTTAAAACGTCTGCGTTGTCCACCGCCAAAACCATAATCATCGTCATCATCATCCATTCCGCCCATTACGCTGTGCAGAGTAACCTTACCACCGCGACGTTGTGGTTCAAAGCTACGTTTGGTAACCTTTTTACGCTCTTGCTCAAAAACATCTTCACGACTAACGGCACGATCTGAATTTTTCTTAAAACGATTATAATTTCCGCTATCATCATCATCATCATCGTCATCATCATCATCAAAATCTTTAGCCTTTTTGACTGCTTTCACCGCAAAAGAGCGCTCTTCTTCTCTGGCATGGCGCTGAGCTTCAGCTTTTTCAGCCATCATTTTTTCCTCAGCCTCAGCGGCCACTTTTCTGGCCTCTTCTTCAGCCTGAGCGCGTTGAGCTTGCTCTTCTTTCTCTTTTTCAGCTTTCTCTAACGCTTCTTGTTCACGACGCAACTGACGCTGACGTTCTTTTTCTTCTTCCTCCTGACGGCGCTTAGCTTCATGCTCTTTAGCCTCAGCAATCAATTTGAGCTTAGCGGCCGTAGCTTCATCAATCTGCACTTTGGGTTCATCGGTACGAGTAGCACCGATAACTCTTTTTTTGCGCACTTCTACTTGCACTACTTTTTTGCCGTCTGAAGAATGGCTTTTAAGACTTCCGTCTGCACTTTTCTTCAACGTAAGGGTTGATTTCCCTGATAATGTTAACTTTCCCTTTGCATTATCTTCTGTCATAAAACTTTATCTCCGTATAATACTTTACGAGTTCAAAAACTGCTCATAACGTTTCAATTCCAAATAGACTGTTTTCGCCATATCACTTTTCAAAAAGGCAATATGCACTGTATTAACCTTATCTAATGCCTTGTCTAACTCCTCAATAGTATACACCTCTACCATTTCCAGACCTTTGGAAAGATCCGTCATTTTCTGATGTCCGTCAGCACCTGCGTCTTTAGCTTCCAGCACAAAAGCGACTTTATTTTTTGCCAAAGCCTCTTTAACTTTTTCGAACCCACATACCAGACATCCGGCTTTGCGAGCCAAATTAATCATATCTAGCCCGCGTTTTTTTAGCAACGCCTCGACCATATCGACCAAATCCGGACACAAACGTCCTTTGCCCTTCGTAGCTTTGCTGAAACAATTTTTCTTAATGGCCTCAGCCAATATTCGCTTAGAGTTTGAAACAAAGACCCCACGACCTGCCAATTTTTTGTTTAAATCAGGTACAACCAGTCCGCCATCGACCATTGTAAAGCGCAGCAAGCAAGCCTTATCTTTATGCTCTCCGGTAACAATACAACGCCGGTCTTCTGTTTCTTCCATCTTCAACTTAAAACCTCAATCAATTAAAGCCCTGCGGCGGGGGAGTTAAAACCCCCGCCTTATTAATCGGACTTATTCTTCCACAAACCAATGTTCACGGGCTTGCATGATAATCTTATTGGCCTCGACCTCAGATAACACATTTTCGCCCAACATTTCCATCAGTTCATCTGATGCCAAATCACCCAAGTCATCAACGGTTTTGACACCTTTTTCAGCCAAGGTAATAATCATATCTTGGTCCAAACCGTTAATTTCAGACAATTTTGCATCAATACCCAAAGACTTGCTCTTTTCAGCAAAATCTTTATCACGCTTAGCCACAAACTCTTTAGCACGGCTCTGCAGTTCTTTGGCCACATCTTCATCAAAGCCTTCGATTTCAGCCAGCTCAGACAAATCAACCAACGCGATTTCATCAACGGTAGAGAAACCTTCAGCCACCAGCAAATGAGCAATCATCTCATCAACATCCAAAGCCTCAATAAAGCGCTGTGAACGAACCTTATTTTCGTTATTGCGTCTTTCCTGTTCTTGCTCTTCGGTCAAAACATCAATATCGCATCCCAACAGCTGAGAAGCCAATTTTACATTTTGTCCGCGGCGGCCGATAGCGGCTGAGAACTGTTCTTGCGGCACAACCGCTTCAATGCGGTTATTTTCTTCATCAAGCACAACTTTAGTAACCTCCGCCGGCGCCAAAGCACTTACAATATACTGAGCCTTATCTTCAGAATAAGGTACGATATCAATTTTCTCACCCTGCAACTCGGTTACCACAGCCTGCACACGAATACCGCGCAAACCAACACAAGCTCCAACGGCATCAACAGTAACATCATCTGCCTTAACGGCGATTTTAGCCTTTGAACCTGGGTCGCGAGCCACACCCATAATTTTAACAATACCATCATAAATTTCCGGCACTTCTTGCGTAAACAACTTAGCCAAGAACTCCGGACAAGTACGTGATAAAAAGATTTGCGGGCCTCTATTTTCACGACGAACATCTAATACATAAGCACGAATACGGTCCCCGTTTTTGAACTTTTCTCTGGGGATAATTTCATCACGACGCAAAATCGCCTCAGTCTTACCAATATCCAAAACCAAATTGCCAAACTCATTACGTTTAACCGTACCATTCACAATGGTGCCGATTTTTTCTTTATATTCTTCAAATTGCTTATTGCGCTCAGCCTCACGAACTTTTTGCACAATTACTTGCTTAGCGGTCTGAGCGGCAATACGCCCGAAATCGATTGGCGGCAGCGGGTCAATCAAGAACTCGCCGATTTCGGCATCGGGTTTATAATCTTTAGCCCGAGAGAGGGTAATCTGCGCGGCCTCATTTTCAATCACGGCATCATCAGCGACGACTTCGCGATATCTTGCCAAAGAAATGGCCCCGGTTTTGCGGTCGATTTTAGCTCTGATATCGTGTTCCATACCATATTTGGAGCGCGCTCCTTTTTGGATGGCGACTTCCATTGCGGTAAACACATCTTCTCTGTCAATATTCTTTTCCCGAGCCACCGTATCTGCGACTAATACGATTTCCGGTCTTGGCATACTTTCCAAATTTTCCATGATTATCCTCATTTATTTTTTATGATTAAGATTATAACTCTACTTCAGCCTGAGCCTCTTCATATTTTTTCAAGAGCTCATCTGTAATTACAATTTTCGCTTTAGCCACATCGGCAAAAGGAATAGCATACATCACGCCGTCCATATCAAAAGCAATATTCTGCGCATTATCAATACTAACGATACGCCCTTTAAAGCGCTTTCTTTTTTCGATTTCAACTGATGTCTCAATTTTTGCCTCATAACCGGCAAAACGAGCAAAATGCTCTGGCTTAGTCAAAGGCCTGTCGATTCCCGGAGAGCTGACTTCCAAAGCATATTGACTTTCAATCGGGTCCTTTTCATCTAACAAGTCAGACAAAACACGACTAACTTTAGCACAGTCATCAACGGTAATATCTTTGCCGTCTTTGCGGTCAATCATCACCTGCAGGGTCGGATTTTTAGCCCCGATAGTCAAGACACGAACCAACTCATATCCCAATTTTTCGACCACCGGCTCCAGCAAATCATTGAGCGGATGTTTATTCATCTTGTGCGATTCCTCTTTTTCTTAACAAAAAAGCGGGGTTTTAAACCCCACTTTCAAACTAATATTCCCAAACTCTGTCAACTTTATATCACAAACTTTTAAAAAATCAAGCAAAAATTTTTTACAAGTTGTTTTTTTGAGTTTATCCGTCTTCCAAATGCAGCAAGACTGACACGCTGACCATTGCCGTAATCAAAATCGGCACCCAGACGGCCATTTCCACCGGAATATAGCCATTAAGACCAAAGGCATAAATCACTTGAGAAGAAAAATACACCAAAAATCCGGCCGTAATACCGCCCACGATTAAAAACATCACCCCGCCGCGTCGCATATTGGGGCGCAAAGCAAACACCGCCGCCACCAACACCATCGCACAGAGCATAAACGGCGAAGCCAACAGCGACAAATATCGCATTTGATGTTTCACTGCTGAAAACCCCGATTGCTTATAGAAGGCAATTGTCCCCGGCAAATCCCAAAACGAAATTGCCTCCGGATCAATAAAGTTTTCTTTGATTCTATCTGCGGTAATTGTTGTTTTATATTCCACGCGGTTAAGGCTGAGGCGTGGTTTTCCGGCCTCGAATACCCCCACATCCTTCAGCTCAAAGACATCACCTTTCAGCACCGCCATAAAAGCCTCAACCCTACGCAAAATTTGCGAATTTCTATCCAATTCCAAAATACTCACATCATACAAATGCAAAGTATCTTCATCTTGCTGACGCAAAGACTTGGCCTGCATCACCAATACATGGTTTGTATCGGTAGCTTCCCTAATCCACAAACCTTTATCCGAAAACACCACCGCCTCGGGGTTTTTGGTTTTAAGGCGATAATCCAATGTCTCATACATTTCATACATTTTGGCGGCAATCGGATTAACTAAAGTAATATTGATAGTTCCGATTACAAACACCGCAAACAAAATCGGCGTCAAAAAACCCCAGACCGACACTCCCGCCGCACGAATAATCACAAACTCGTTGCTTTTGCTAACTTTCCAAAACGTCACCATTGCGGCAATCATCATCACGAACGGAAAAACCATATCCAAAGTTCTGGGCAGCTTGGTAATCACCATCTCTAACACAAAACCCCAGCCGATATCGGGACGGTCAGCCACGCGGCGCAACAGGTCAATCATCTCAAACATAAAGACGACGCCCAATACCATACACAATACGGCCACAAAGTTCCACACAATCTGCTTGGTCAAATATATCCCGAGAATAGAATTAGGCTTCATCGTCACAAAATCCTGTTATTTTTGTATTTAGAGCTACCATAAACCAAAATAAATTATTCCGCAATAAATAAAATTCCCCCTCCTTAAAAACAATCCCCCAATATCTCACCCTTCCCCCACTAACCCTCCGGCACGGTAAAATCCCCTGCCCCAACGCCACACAATCTCAACCTCCGGCACGATAAAAGTTCGGAGAATGAGAGATTATACAATCTCAACCTCCGGCACGGTAAAAGTTCGATATGTGAGATGGATAATAAGAAAATAACTAAAAAAGTACCGCAGCGTACAACTAGGTACGTGAGGAAACTTTTTTAGTTTTTTCTGTATTAGGCATCCACAGAGCGAACTTTTACAGGGTGGAGAGATATCGCTCCGCACTATCCGCTACCACCACCACAATATTCGCATGCACAAAATCAGCCCTCTTGGCCATCTCAACCGCGGCTGATATCGCCGCTCCGGCTGAAAAACCTATGGGCAGACCTTCAGTCGCCGCAACGTCAAACAACATCTTACGGGCATTATCATCGGTAACGGTCATTACTTCATCAACCAAAGATGCATCATAAAAAGGCGGAATAAAACCTGCTCCGATTCCGGGGATTTTATGCGGTCCGGCCTTTCCGCCGCTGAGCACCGGACTTGCTGCCGGCTCCACCGCCACAACATATAAATCGGGATTACAGGTTTTTAAGGTAGAGGCAATTCCGGTTAAAGTTCCGGCTGTTCCTGCAGCCACCACCAACACGTCAATATTACCGCCGGTATCTTCCATAATCTCCATACTGGTACCCAAACGATGCGCCTCGGGGTTGGCCTCGTTTTCAAACTGCTTAAGCATAATCACATCTGAGCTTTTAGCGGCCAAGATTTCAGCTTTTTTGATGGCACCGGACATACCGTCTTCTTTCGGGGTCAAAATCACCTGCGCCCCAAACAACTCCATCATCATAATTCGCTCGCGGCTCATATTTTCGGGCATAGTAATCACCAGCTTAAAGCCTTTGGCCGCACACATTGCCGCCAAGGCGATTCCCGTATTTCCGGATGTAGCCTCCACAAACACGGTATTTTCATTGACTTTGCCGCTTTTTTCCGCTTTTTCAAGCATATGGAGCGCCACTCTGTCTTTGATAGAAAACAGCGGATTATAAGCCTCACACTTTGCCAACAAATTGGCTTTAAGCTTGTGCTTTTTCATCAATCGGTTAAGCTTGAGCATCGGCGTATGCCCGACCATTTCGGCCACAGAATTATAAATTTTTCCCATCTTTTCCTCTAATTTGTTTATAAACCGCAAAATAGACTTCTTTTCTGCGGTTATTTTGCTATGATACGACACATAGTATACTAGAAAAACTAAAAAAATGATAAAATTAGGCACATTTATAGGATTTATTCTGACTTTAGGCGCGGCGTTTCCCTGCTCTGCCGCCAGCCTTGATGAGCTTTACCGCGACCTTGTCCGTTCCGACAACAGCGGCTACCTTCCATTATACGTCAAAAACCGCAATGCGCCTGAATTTATCTTTGATGATTCTGAACTTGAGCAGGCCAAAGAACATAAACCACTGCTCCCCGTCAACAGCAATGACTTGATTATTGACTTTGAAAACCACCGCCTGCAACGAGAACTTGAGGCCACCGCCCAAAAACTGCGTTGGCAGCAAGCATTAGAGGCCGTAAAGCACAACAAAGTCACACCGGTTGACCTTCACGAGATTGAAACCCGCGCCAACCAAAACAACCCCACCGCGGTTGAAATTTATGCTTATATGTATGCCAAAGGCATCGGGGTTAAACCTGACTTAATTAAAGCCTTTGGGCTCTACCAGCAGGCCGACAAACTCGGTGTCAAAAATGCCTTACAAAACGCGGCTCAAGTCTACAAGGCCATGAGCTTTGACCAACGGGCTCAATTATCACCTTTCCAAGACTAATCTTCCGCCACCAAAGCTTTCAACGCGGCCATATGCGTATAATTCAGTTCAATCTCACCGCGAAACAAAGCGTCTAAATCTTGCCACATTGCTGCGCCTCCGTCCGGAGTAGTCCAGTTTTTATCACGCTCAACTAGCGGATATTTAGCCGCATCAAACAGCCCAAACACCTGCCGGTAATGGATAAACGGATTCGCCGCCCTAGCATCAAAATAATCCACCTCTTGCGACCATATTTTCTCCGGCTTGCCGATGGCGCTTTCAAAACCGCTCTGCTCATAAAGCATCCGGCTCAGACTGGCGGCTTTATCTTCACCTCGCGGGCAAACTCCGCCGACAAACTCTGCCGCTTCACCATAAGGCGGCCAATAGAGCAACACTTTTTTGTTTTTAATAAAAATGGCGAAATACCCGTCTTCAACCGCCGGCACCACATCATCGGCAAAAACCTCGCGCCCCCGACTGTTGACAAACACATTACCCATTTTCGGATTCTCTTATCAGTTCGTTTACAAAGTCTTGCAGGCCGACTTGACGAACACGTTTCATTCGCTCACCGGAAATAATTTTTTGCACTTTGCAAATAGTTTCATTCAAATTGACATTCACAATCACATAATCGAACTCATTCCAATGACTGACTTTATCCTTAAACTGAGCCATTCGTTTATTAATCACCTCAGCACTATCTGTCGCCCTACCTTCCAAACGACGACGTAGCTCTTTAATTGATGGCGGCAAAATATAAATTGTCACCACATCATCGGGTGCTTTTTCTTTCATCTGTCTGGCGCCAAGCCAGTCCATATCAAACAACACATCTTCACCCACGTTCAAAAAGCTATCTACCTCACGGCGCAAGGTTCCATAACGGTGACCATACTGGGAATCCACCCTTTCATAAAAAGCATCTTCGGCCACCAGTTGGTCATATTCCGCATCACTCAAAAAATAATAATCCACCCCGTCGACTTCACCTTCTCTTGGAGCTCTTGTCGTCGCCGATACCGAAAACTTAATATGCTCGTCCTGCGCCAATACCTCTTTGCAGATTGCCCCTTTTCCGGTTCCTGACGGCCCCTCGATAATAAACATTGCGCCACGTCTAACTCGTTTAAGCTTATCAATAATATCGTTCATTTTTCCTCCGCATCTGAAATATGGCTTTACATTTTAGCATAATAGCTTAACCTTAATATCAATCAGTTTAATAAGGATTTAACAAAATGGCAACATCAAAACGCACCCTTTCGGTATTAATCACCGGAGCCTCCAGCGGCATTGGCAAAGCTCTGGCTGAACACTATGCCAAGACCACGGCCCACACCCTGTTTATCTGCGGGCGCAATGCCGACCGCCTGCAAGAAACCAAGCGCCGTTGTGAGCAATTGGGCTGCAAGGTTTATAGCCAAATTCTTGATGTCACCGACCGCCGCGCCACTCAAGACTGGATTGAGGGCTGCTACAAGCAATCTCCGCTCAATTTGGTTATTGCCAACGCCGGCACCGGCACTATTCACGATACGATAGATTCTATTTACCAAACCTTTGATACCAACCTCTACGGGGTTTTGCACACGATTCTCCCCGCCATTGAGCTCTACCGCCAAGCCCCAGCCACTTCATCATTCCGACAAATTGCTATCATCAGTTCAATCGCCGGTTACCACGGGCTGTCCACTTGTCCGGCCTATAGTGCCAGCAAAGCCGGTGTCAAAGCTTACGGAGAAGCCCTGCGCGTCAAGCTCAAGCCTGAAGGCATCAAGGTCAGCGTTGTCTGCCCAGGCTTTGTCCGCTCTCGCATTACGGATCAAAACACTTGCCCGATGCCTTTCTTTATGGAAGCTCCTGATGCCGCCAAAATCATTGCCGAAGGACTTACCCGTAACAAAGCCATAATCTCGTTTCCGGCACCATTGCGCTTTAGCACTTGGTTGGTTTCGATTCTGCCCAACTGCTTAAGCGACTTTATCTACGCGCTCCTACCGAACAAGGCTTAAACCAAAAGCTCTACACTTTTACAAGTATAGAGCTTTCCCAAATTACAAGGGCAACACAGGTCTGACTCTATATTCTCTGGCAGCATCATCTCTATCGCTATATAAAGAGCCATCAGCCATATTTACGGTATAATAAAGTGTATAAATTCTAAAATTTGGATTATTAGGATCCTCCGTTGAAGACCAATACCTTTCTTTGGTAATTTCTTGACCTCCATTAGCCGCCAATAACTGATTAACCTGTGAAAAATAACGATAAAGTGTTTGAAGCTCTGTCTTGGTCGGCAAATGCCCCTTAATATTATTACAGAAAGTATAATTAGCTCCTGCACTAATTGCATCCTGAGCACTAATATTAGCACTTCCCGTATTTCTCAACGCCACATAAAAATCCATACCAACCCTAACAGCAACTACTTGTCCATTACAGTAATACAAATCACCATTTGCACCATCTGGCACATCTTTTTGACAAATATTATTTTTCCAGACATATCCTTGCTCACACTCACAATAATTATATTTGCCGTTGCAAGCCACACCCGCAGCATTTTGCTTTTCACCATCGCAAGTCTGAATAAATTTATATTTGTCACAAAATTCTTGCTCAAAGTCTTCTTCACTAGGTAAACATGCCCATTTATTTCCAAAAGGACATTTTATTCCCTTAGCACCATTACAAGAATTTTCCGTATAACCCAAAGTTTCACAATCTTGAGTATCTACACATTGAGCATAAACCATACAGGAAATAAAGGACATACCAGTCCCTAAAAACAAACACAATTTAACATTCATGTCACACATCCATTCTTTTTTTACGGTTAAAAGAAAACCCGCTCTATAACAAGGCGGGCTCGGATGTGAACACCGCACCAAAGTCTGCGGCCTGACCTATTCCCCATAATAAAAAAACTATAGGCTTATTCAACCAGCATCCAAACCCATAGGAATAAATGCTGGCACTATTTTAAGTCACTATGCCAAACGACTACTTTGGAAAGGGTGTTCAGCCCTGGCTGATGACTTACTCATCAGTTACACAAAACTTAACACAACACAGCTTAAAAATCAACAACAAATAAAATATAATCAATAAAATACACTTTTCAAGATAATTAAACCAAAAGCAAAAGGCTCGCCAATGCGAGCCTCTAAATTACATTGTAGAACCAAGATATACCACCGGACGAGCTCTCAGCTTCTGCCCCGGTATATACTTACCTACTTCCAATGTTTCCGGATTAAGCAACACCGGCTTATCTCCTTCCACAAAAACATAATACTCATCTTTCCATGGTTCACCGCCAATTTTTTCCAACACCGCATCAAACTCCGGCTTATCAGGAAAAACTTTATCCAACACCAACTTCGGCGACACCATTCCATGCCTTCCATTTACCAGCACTTGCTGACACTTATGTTCCATTTCCTCAAAAGAATAACCAAACACATCATGCAACAATACGGCAAATCTACCAATCACAACCGCCCGTGGACGACGCCCCGCTAACAACACCTTGGCTCGTTCACCGCCGGCATAAATAACTTCAAAATCAAAATTAAACTGATTTTTCTTTTCCATACTTATAAAATTTAATAATTAGATAAAAATAAACTATCACCGCTTGCTTTAGCACAAACTCAGTTTGGAGTCAAGTTTATTCACTCCTCGCTCTGGCGGCGTTTTTTGCGCTTTTCAATCACATAGAGGACAATTAACCCCGGCACTGTCATCAACGCCGTCAGCGTAAAGAACATCGGCCATCCGACCAACTCCACCATTTTGCCTGAAGTTGCCGACACCGCATCCCGCGCCAAAGTCATTAATGATGACAACAAAGCATACTGCGTTGCGGTATAAGCCACACTGCATAGTGAAGATAAATAAGCCACAAATGCCGCCACACTCATTCCACCGGCAATATTATCTAATGATATGCAGGCCGTCAGCACATACAAGTTGTTACCGGCATAAGCCTGCCCGACAAAAACCAAGGTTGTTACCCCTTGCAGCACCCCGCAAATCCACAAAGACTTAAAGATTCCATAACGGCTGACCACCGCCCCGCCGACAATTCCGCCGGCAATCGTCGCCAACATACCAAAAAACTTTGACACATAAGCAATCTGCGCCGTCGTAAAACCCATTTTAACATAAAACACATTGGCCATCGGCCCCATATAAGCATCACTCATTTTATACAGAAACACAAACAGCAAAATCAGCTTCCAGTCTGCCCTCTGCATAAAATCGCTAAACGGAGCAATCACCGCTTTTTTCAAAAACTCTTTTATCCTCTTGCGGTAAGACCCTCTGACTTTGGGCTCTTTATAGAGGCGGTCTTTAGCCGGCTCACGGGCAGCAAACACGGTTACCATTCCCACAATAGCCCCGAGCGACATAATCCAATATACTTCGTTCCAACTTATATACGACGCCAGCCACAAAGCCACCGCACCTGAAAAAATCAGCCCCAAGCGATACCCCAAAACAAATATCGCCGCCGCTGCACCCTGCTCTTTAGGCCTAAACATTTCTATTCGGTAGGCATCCAGCACCACGTCTTGCGAGGCCGAAGCTCCCACTACCGCCAACGCCGCCAACACCAGCCAACAAGTATGCTCTGCCGGATTAATTGAGGCCATCGTCCACAGAGCCATCATCATCACCAACTGCGTAAACAAGGCCCAACCGCGCCTACGTCCCAATCGCCCAAACAGCGGCAACCGCACACGGTCAATAATCGGCGCCCACAGCCACTTAAAGCTATACGGCGTTTTGACCAAAGAAAACATCCCGATTAAAGTATAAGAAATCCCCGAAGCATCCAGCCACAAGCTCAGCGTTCCACTAACCAACATCAATGGAAACCCGCTTGAAAAACCAAATCCGGTCATAATCAACATACGCCTGTCGGCATAAATCTTAATCGCATTGAGCCATTTCTGCAGCATTTTTTGCCCCTTATCCAATACCAAGGCCTCATTCTACACCACCACCCTTAATAAATACTGAAAAACTCGCAATAAAATCTACCCCCTCATTCCAAACCATGTTATACCATCAACAACCATCATGCACAGATGCTTATTTTAGTATTTACACTTTTTATTAACACTATATATTGTATAAGTCTTAACGTGTTACCACATTATATAGTATATAAAATGGAAGGCAGTTCTATGGAAAATCAACTTATTATCAAACGCAATCAACAACCCGAACCCTTTAACGCTGACAAAATCATGCGGATTCTCAATCTGGCCTGCCGCAATTTTCCGCTTGACCCTCACAAGCCTTTAGACAACCTGCTTTCCGCCCTTCCGCAACAAATCAGCTCTTCTCAGCTGATGAACGACCTGACTTTGGCCGCCCTCAATCTTACCTCAGTTGAAGAACCCGAGTGGAAAAACGCCGCCGGCCGCCTCAAACTTTTTGCCTTATATAAACAAGTCTCCATCACCCGCGGGACCAATCACCAAGACTCGCCGATTCCCTATGACTATCTCCGATTTTTGGACTTTGCCGTTAAACACAATGTTTACAGCGCCGATATCCTCAATCACTACGATTCTAAAGAGCTAAGCCAAGCCGCCACCTTCATCAACCCCGACTATGACCTTCTTTATGACTATGCCGGCATCAACCTCCTCATCAAGCGCTACCTTTGTGAATACAACGACCATATTGTTGAACTCCCGCAAGATATGTTTTTAAGCATTGCGCTTTTGCTTGAGCAAAACGAGGCCCCCGCCACCCGCATGGCCAAAGTCCGCGATACTTACAACAAATTGGCCAACCGCAAAATCTCGCTTGGCACCCCGTTATTGATGAACCTCCGCCGCCCCAACGGCAACTTAAGCTCATGCTTTATTACCATGATGGACGACAATCGAGATTCAATTTTCTATGTCATTGACCAAATTTCAGCCATTTCCAAATTCGGCGGCGGCGTAGGTGTCAACATTTCGCGCGTCCGCTGCAAGGGCTCACGCATCAAAGGCATCAAGAACGCCTCAGGCGGCATTATCCCGTGGATTCGCATCATCAACGACACCGCCGTAGCCGTCAACCAACAAGGCAAGCGCAAAGGAGCGGTTACCGTATCCTTAGACATTTGGCACCGCGATATTGAAGACTTTCTGGAGCTCCGCACCGAAAACGGTGACCAACGTATGAAAGCCTATGACATTTTCCCCCAAGTTGTTATCCCCGATTTATTTATGAAAAAGGTTGAAAACAACGAAAAATGGCTTTTGGTAGACCCGCACGAAATCCGCGACAAATACGGCGTTGAGCTTGGTGATTTATGGGGCAAAGCCTTTGAAGACCTCTACAACCAGCTCTACCTTGATGCGGAGTTCGGCAAGCTTGAAATGAGCAAATTTTATCCGGCCAAAGAGCTGTTAAAAAAGCTTATGCAGTCCCAAATAGAAACGGGCATGCCTTACATTGCCTTCAAAGACACGCTCAACCGCTGCAACCCCAACAAGCACGACGGCCTCATCGTCGGCACCAACCTCTGCACGGAATCTCACAGCAACGTCCGCCCCACCAAATTTTACCCCAAAACTTTTGATAAAGACAACAACATCATTCAAAAGACATCTGATGGTTTGGTTCACGTTTGCAATCTGGTTTCCATCAATTTGGCTTTTATTGAAGACGATGCCGAGCTTGAAAGCACCTGCCAAACATCGGTCCGTATTCTTGATAACGCCATCGATTTAACTACGGTTCCGATTTTGGAAGGCACCTTGCACAACCGCCGCTACCGCACTATTGGCATTGGCGCCATGGGCTTGGCTGATCATCTGGCTCAAAAATCCATTCCCTATATCAAATCTGCGGACTATGTTGATGAACTTTTTGAAAAAATTGCCATCTACAATATCAACGCCAGTATCGATATCGCCAAAGACAAAGGCAGCTTTGAAGCTTATGAAGGTTCAGACTGGAGCCGCGGCATAATCTTTGGACACCAGGCAGCATGGTTCAGCCAAAATGCGCGCCACCCCGAGGCTTGGAAACAAATTTTTGCCAAGCTCCAACAATTCGGCATTCGCAACTCTCAGCTCTCCGCCATTGCCCCCAACACCAGCTCCTCATTAATTCAGGGCTGCTCGGCCTCGGTTTTGCCCATTTACAGCAAATTCTTTATCGAGACTCACGGCAAAGGCTCCGTTCCCAACTGCCCGCCGTTTATCCGCGACAAATTCTGGTTTTATCAAGAAAACAAAAACATCAACCAACAAACCGTAATTGACATTATGTCCCGCATAAACAAATGGATAGACACCGGCATTTCTATTGAGCTGATGTACAACCTCAACCGCAACATCCGCGCTGTTGACGTCTACAACACCATTATGGATGCCTGGAAGAAAGGCCTCAAAACCCTTTACTACACCCGCACCATTCAAAAAGACGGCTCCTCCGCCGAGAAAGAAGAATGCGTCAGCTGCGCCGGCTAAAAAAAATCCACTAACCATTATAAACTAAAAAAAATTTTTTTAAGGACCATAAAATGCAACAGAAACTCTTATTCAACATCAATGGTGACGACAGCATCGTCCACCGCAAAATGATTCGCGGCAACGTCACCAACCTTTTCAACCTCAACAACGTCAAATACCAATGGGCCAACAAGCTCTACCGTTTGATGATGGAAAACTTTTGGATTCCGGAAAAAGTCTCCCTTTTTGATGACAAAAGAGCCTATAATGAACTCACCGCGGATGAACAAAGAGCCTACGACGGCATATTATCTTTTTTGGTATTTTTGGACAGTATCCAAACCAACAACCTCCCACATATTAACGAATACATCACCGCACCGGAGGTCAACCTGGTTCTCTCCATCCAAACATATCAAGAGGCTGTTCACTCCCAAAGCTACGCTTATATCATTGAGAGCATTATCCCCGCAGACAAACGCGCCGCAATTTATGACAAATGGCGCACGGATTCGGTTTTGCTTGAGCGCAACCAATATATAGCTGACATTTACCAAGACTTTGTCAACCACCAAACTGACAAAAACTTCGCCCGCATTTTGATTGCCAACTACCTCTTAGAAGGCGTTTATTTCTACAACGGGTTCAACTTTTTCTACAACCTTGCGGCCCGTAGTTTAATGATTGGCACCGCTGATGAAATCAAATACATCAACCGCGACGAGCTCACCCATTGCGTTTTGTTTGCTAACATCATCAAAGAGATTGCCGCCGAAGACAGCAACTTTTTCAATGAAGACGAAACTTACGAGATGTTCCGCAAAGCCGTTGAACAAGAAATCAACTGGAGCAACCACATAATTGGTAGCAACATCAGCGGCATCAGCCCCACGTCCATTGAGCAATACACCAAGTTCATCGCCAACAAAAGGCTCAAAGACATCGGGCTCAAACCGCTTTATGATGGCTTCGATAAAAACCCCTACCAACAGCTTGAAAACATTGCCGACACCAACGGCAAAGGCAGCGTCAAGGGCAACTTCTTTGAGGCCAACGTATCATCTTACAACCAAAGTACCGCAATTGAAGGCTGGGATGAAATTTAAACCATACGTCTTGCATTTATAAACAATAACACCTACATACAATAACAAGTCATATTTTTTATTGAAAGGTATTATGCATGACCACCATTTTGTGCATTCGCAAAAATAACGAAGTCGTCATGGCTGGTGACGGCCAAGCCACGCTTGGCGAGTCCGTCATATTCAAGGCCACATCGGTAAAAGTCCGCCGCATTGGCAATGGCAAGATTATTGCCGGTTTTGCTGGTGCAGCAGCCGACGGCATCACCTTAATTGAGCGCTTAGAAGAAAAACTTGAAAAAAACGCCTATCAGCTCAAGCGCGCCGCCGTTGCCTTAGCCAAAGACTGGAGAATGGACAAATACCTCCGCCAACTTCAGGCCTTTATGATTGTAGCCGACAAAGACATCTCGTTGGTAATATCCGGCACCGGAGAAGTCATGGAACCTGATGACGGCATCATCGGTATTGGCTCCGGCGGCAACTACGCCATGGCCGCGGCCAAAGCCTTAAACGAGGTTGACGGCCTCTCCGCCGAAGACATCGCCCGTAAAGCTATGCAAATTGCCGGTGATATAGATGTTTACACCAACCATAACGTAATTATAGAAAAGATATAAGGTGCTACCATGACAGCCAATTTTAGTCCGCGCGAAATCGTATCCGAGCTTGACCGCTTTATTGTCGGCCAAACCGAGGCCAAAAAAGCCGTCGCTATTGCCCTGCGCAACCGCTGGCGTCGCATGCAGTTAAGCGATGCCCTTAAAGAAGAAATCGTCCCCAAAAACATCTTGATGGTCGGCCCAACCGGCGTCGGCAAAACCGAAATATCCCGCCGTTTAGCCAAGTTGGTTAAAGCCCCTTTTGTTAAAGTTGAGGCTACCAAATTCACTGAGATAGGCTACGTTGGCCGCGATGTTGAATCCATTATTCGCGATTTGGTTGAAACCGCTATTAACACCACCAAGGTTGAGATGCGCAAACAAGTCCGCGCCAAGGCCGAAATTGCCGCTGAGGAGCGCATACTTGAGGCTCTTGTCGGGCTTGAAGCCGGTGAAGACACCAAGCTCAAATTCCGTGATATGCTCCGTGCCGGCAGCCTCAATGATAAAGAGATTGAAATCAGCGTTATTGACAACTCTTCCAACACCATGCCCACCATCGACATCCCCGGCATGCCCGGTGCCCAAATGGGTATGATTAGCTTGGGTGATTTGCTCGGCAAACCTTTTGGCGACAAATACAAAACTCGCAAAATGAAAGTATCCGAGGCCACTAAAATCATCATAGAAGAAGAATGTGACAAACTCTTAGATAACGAAACCATCATTAACGCCGCCATCAAATCGGTTGAAAACGACGGTATCGTGTTTATTGATGAAATTGACAAGATAACCGGCAAAGACGACCGCCGCGGCGGCGATGTCTCCCGCGAGGGCGTCCAACGAGACTTATTGCCCTTGATTGAAGGCACCACTGTCAACACCAAATACGGCCCTGTCAAAACCGACCATATTCTGTTTATTTGCTCCGGTGCTTTTCATATCTCTAAACCATCCGACCTTTTGCCTGAGCTGCAAGGACGTCTGCCCATCCGCGTTGAACTCCAAGCCCTCAGCAAAGAAGACTTCATCAAAATCTTGCAAGAGCCTGAGGCCAACCTCATTGAGCAATACATAGCCTTGCTTGGTACCGAAAACTTCAAGCTAGAGTTTGCTCCCGATGCCATTGAAAAAATCGCCGACATCGCCGTCGCGATTAATGAAAATATCGAAAACATCGGCGCCCGCCGCCTGCATACCGTGCTTGAAATTTTGCTTGAAGACATCAGTTTCAACGCCTCGGACCGCAGCGGCCAGAGCGAAACCATCACCGCGGCTATGGTTGAAGAAAAGCTCCATAAATATACTGAAGCCTCAGACTTGTCGAAATTTATTTTATAAGCGCCAATGTCTGACTTGCCAAATAAATCCCTCACTCCGGCGACACTCCCTCAAGAGTGCCGCCCTTTTGGGATTTATATCCACTGGCCGTATTGCCGCAGCAAATGCCCTTATTGCGACTTTTTCAGCCAAGTTCCCCGACATCTGGACCAAGAGGCAATTATCAACTCTTATCTGGCTGATTTGGATTACTACCACAACTTGACCCCCGAGCGACTGGTAAGCTCCATCTTTTTTGGCGGCGGCACTCCTTCGCTGCTCAAACCATCACTGATAGAGGCGGTCATCAATCACATCAGCCGCCTATGGCATGTATCCCCCAAAGTTGAAATCTCTTTAGAAGCCAATCCCAATACGGATAACGGCACTCTTTTTACGGACCTTAAACACGCCGGCATCAACCGCTTGTCGCTCGGCGTCCAAGCCCTAAATGATTCTGACCTCAAGTTTTTGGGGCGCACTCACAGCCTCAGCCAAGCTCTTAACAGCATAGACAAAGTGCTCAACACCTTTACCAACCATTCTATGGACTTAATCTACGCCCGCCCCCGCCAAACTCTGTCTGATTGGCAGGCAGAGCTGGCTCAGGCCGCAAGTTTTGGCTTCAAACACTTGTCCTTGTACCAATTGACCATAGAAGACGGCACCGTCTTTGCCCGCAAAGGCATTCAGGCTTTGAGTGATGATGAAGCCGCCCCGATGTACACTTATACTTGTGATTACTTGCACCAACACGGCTACCCCCGTTATGAAATCTCCAACTTTGCTCAGCCCGCTTACCACAGCCGACACAACCTGCTCTACTGGCAAGGGGATGATTATCTGGGCATAGGCCCCTCCGCCCACGGAAGACTAAGCATAAATGGGCGCTTTTTTGCCCTCACTCACCACCTCCGGCAAGAGGAGCTAACCCCGTTTGAGCGCGCGGAAGAACTCTTGATTATGGGCCTCAGATTAACTGAGGGAATAAATAAAAACTACTTTGCTGAGCGTTGCGGCTTAAACTTTGACGACCTCTGCAATCCTCAAAAAATAAGTGAATTTACTACACTCGGATTATTGATAAATAACCCCGATTCCATCCGCCTGACAGATTCGGGTTTTCTGGTCATGAATAAAATTATTGAAGAACTATTCCTCTAAATTAGTCTCCACCTCAGCCAGCAAAGCATTTTCTAGGTCAAAATACCCGACCGCATCCATAATTTTAGCCATTTCTACGCCTGAGACTTCAGCTTTTCCCTCTTTTATGCGAGCTAACAACGGCTCATCCAAACCGGTTTTTTGAGCCAAGGTATCCAAATCAACCTCTGTATCACGCAAAATCTGCATCAATTTAGCTTTGATTTGCACCTGTAAAATATCACTGACAAAACTATTATTTATAACATCTTCACTACGCATAAAAACCTCCGCAATCAACAAGCCACAACACAACTCTTATTTTTAAGAGGAGGGAAGTAAAGGTCAGTCCAATAGTTCACCCCCACGAGAGGCGGATAGCCACCGCAAGAATTTTCGAGTCATCATAACCACAACTACTACTTGATATTTAACCATCTGGAGCATAAAATCAAGTCCAAGATCAAATATTTTTCAAAATTTTTGTATCAGAAAGAGCTAATAAACTAATATTTTATATAATAAACAACTTAAATTCAAAGTCTTACGATTATACATTCTGTACTCAAAAATCCCCTTAAAGTTTTTCCACACCACAACTAATTATACCCAACACCCAAACTAAAGGCTCGTCACAATGACGAGCCTTTTAAAAACATTGAATCCAAGAGTTTGATAAATCCTTATGCTACGCCGCAGATTTGCGACGCGGTGTACAACAAACAGTACATAAGGAGCAAATCTGCAAGTATGATAAGGGTTTTGCAAACTCCTATGCGAATTTTTCAATCCACTCAATTAACGCCGACTTAGAATTCAGCCCCACTTTCACATCCAATTGCTTGCCGTCTTTGAATAAAAAGACCGACGGAATACTGCGAATACCCATTTCAGCGGCCTTGTCTGGAGATTCATCAACATTGATTTTGCAAATTTTAACTTTGTCGCTCATTTCTTTGGAGATTTCTTCCAAGACCGGAATCAACTGGCGGCACGGACCACACCACTCCGCCCAAAAATCAACCAAAACCAAGCCTTTGGCATTCAAAACTTCATCATTAAACTGAGCATCAGTAATAGCCTTCATGTTACAAACCTTTCATTTTATCGTTGTGCTTTATTTAATATAGTTAAATTATTTCAATAATAAAAGTATTTTATATCAATAATAGCAAAAAAATCACTCAACCGGCATCAAATGCGCGGTATCCGTCCACAAAATTAAGGTCTGCACCTTTTTTTGCGGATACACCGCCTCCACCAACTGCCGATAAGCGCGCAACTGTTTCAAATAAACATCCGGCACCTCGGCCAAAGTATCTGCCGCCGGACGATTAGTCTTAAAGTCCACAATCAGCACCTCATCATCATCAACCACCAGTCGGTCAATCTGACCTGAGATAATCTTGCCTTCAACCATTCCCATCACCGGCACCTCGGCCTTAGAGTTCGGGCCAAACACTTTGGCAAAGCGCTTATCTTGGAGCAACAAACCGACCTCTTCCACGATTCTGAGCTTTTGATAGTCTTTTAGCTCCGGCGCATTAGCATCCAAAAACTCCTGCATAACTCTTGTTTTGTTAACCGAGCGAACATCCGGCAAAAACTGCAATAAGGTATGAATCACCTGCCCGCGGCGATAGCGATTTTCATCTCCGACGGCAATCGGCGACAACATCGCCGGTTCTTCCTCATCTTCATCAGGCTTTGATGGGGTATAAGGCTTGGCCAAAGCATCTTCTTCAGGAGCTGTTTGGTAGAGCCAATCCCATTTTTCCGGCTTGACCTCGGCTTTAGGCTTGGTTTTGCCGGGCTCCACCGCCAACACCTGCTCACAGGCAAAATCAAACACTCCGTCTTCTTGCTCGGTGCTGATTTTTTGCAAATTGCGCACACATCCCTCATACCAAGATTCTTCTTTGACGGCATTTTTGCCTTTATACCCACAAATATATAAGCGGTCTTCGGCACGGGTCAAAGCCACATACAACAAGCGGCGATACTCTTGCAAAGCCTTGCGTTTTTTGTCTTGATTGATGGCCTCGCAGTTAGGGTCATAGTCATCGGCCCGCAGCGGATAAAGCATCACATCGCTCCACAAGATTCCGCCTTCACGTTTGCTTTGCGGCACTCTGACCGTATCGGGCAAAATCACCACCGGCGCCTGCAAACCTTTGGAGCCGTGCACGGTCATAATCCGCACCGCATCAGTATTGCTCTGCTCTTGCTCACGCTTAATTTCGACATCATCTTGCATCACCCACTCCACAAAGCCTTGCAAACTGGGAATATGCTCTTGCTCAAAAGACAGGGTAAGGTTCACAAACTCGTCGATTCCGTCTTCAACCTCGGGGCCCATACGTTTAACAAACTTTTGGCGTCCGCCCAATTTGTTCAGAATATAAGCATATAGCTCAAAGGGGCGCACAAAATCCGCCATATTCAACAAGCTCTGCAGCTCGGCATAAACCTTGGCATATTTGGGGTTATCACCCAGTCTGGTCCATAGGGTTGCTGCCCCGCGTCCATAGCACAGCTCGAGCAAATCATCATCATCAAGCCCCCACAGCGGCGACTTCAAAATCTCCGCCAAAGTCAGGTCATCGGTCGGCAGCAGCAAAAAGCGCCCCACCGCCACCAAATCTTGAATGGCAATCTGCTCCAAGAGCTTGATTTTATCAACGCCGGCAATATTTACGCCCACATTTTTGCAGGCTCTGACCAGCTCTTCCACAAAACTGTTGCGGCGCTGCACCAAAACCATAAAATCCCCATAACAGAGCGGCCTTCCTTTCGAGATTAAAATATCTCCGCGCTCCACCAAAGACTTAATGTTTTGGGCGATTCCCTGTGCTAACCGCGAGCTGGTTGAATCTGCCACCACTCTCTCCACCGGCGGGCGCCAAGCGTCTTGATTTTCACCTTCCTGCGGCTCAATCAACGGCCATATTTCAACCTTTCCGGCCTCACCGAAACGGAACGGCAAATGCGTAATATCTTGCTCCGGCAAGATCACTCCGTCTTTAAGCTCCTCATCTCTGAATACGGTATTAACACTTTCCAGCACGGCTGATGTCGAGCGGAAAGACACATCCAAATGCACTTCCTCAAAGTTTTCATCGGCGCTTTTAAAGTACCGCCGCATATTTTCAAACTCTTCGGGGTCAGCACCCTGAAAGCTGTAAATAGACTGCTTGCGGTCACCCACCACAAACACCGTCCGCAGCAAATCATCAGCCCCTTCACCGGCAAAAAACTCTTCCGTCAAAGCTTTGACAATCGCCCATTGGTCAGGCGATGTATCTTGCGCCTCATCAATCAGCACGCTGTCAATACCGCCGTCGAGTTTATAGAGCACCCACTGCGCCACTTCCGGATTCTCCAGCAGGTTTCTGGCCAGCACAATCAAGTCTTCATAATCCATTTTGGAATGCAAACTTTTGTACTTCATATATCCGGCAATCAATTCTTCGGCCAGCCGCAACACCGCCGCGGTTGAAGCCATCAAACGCACGGCCTTTAACTTGGCCTCAAAAGCCAAACAGCGTTCAGCCTCGCGCTTGACTATCTCCGGCACATCGGATCGCACTGCCAAAACCGCTTTTGTTGCTGACTTAGGCTCATTTTTGGTAGTCATAAACACACCGCGATAAGTTGCCCACTCATCGCGATTAAACTCTCCGCGCGCCACTTTATACAGCACATCGGAGCGCTGCAAATCAACCTTGGTACCAAGGCTCAAAGCCTCTGCCAAATCAAGCATTTCTACCCGCGGCCAATCAGCCCAAAACGCTTCCTTCACCTTGGTTTCATCATCATCAAGCGCCACACCCAAGCGAGCGGCAATATCTGCCAGCAAATCATCTAAACTTTGGTAGCGCACCAAGAGGCGAATAATTTTGTTACGATCTTCGGCAATGCTGTTCAAAATCTTCACAAAGTCGGTCTCTGACACCTTTTGCGTTAAAAAGGCCAAAGCCTTAGCTGCTTGGCTCTCCGGCTCCAGCTCAATTTTTTTGAGCAGCGCCAGCTTAATCTCCTGCAAGGCCTCTTTGGCGGCGCGGTCATCCATAACCTCAAAATAAGGCGATATCTTAGCCTCCAACGGAAAGCGTTTCAAAATCTCCTGACAAAAGCTGTGTATGGTCTGGATTTTCATTCCCCCCGGAGTATCCAGCAGTCGCGCAAACAACTGTCTGGCACGGGCTTTCAGCTCTAAGGTTGCCTTATAATCAGGGGGCAATTCTCCCAACAGTTTAACAAGCTCTTTTTCCAAATCGGCATCTTCGGCCACCGCCCATTGGCTGAGCCTTCCGGCAATACGCGAACTCATCTCCACCGCCGCCGCTTTGGTATAAGTCAAGCACAAGATTTTAGCCGGACTAATCCCGTTCAACAGCAAGCGCAGCACCCTGTCTGATAGCACTTTGGTTTTGCCAGTTCCGGCTGAAGCCTCCACCCATACCGACTTTTGCGGATTCGCCGCCCGCCGCTGCTGTCTGGTTGCGGTTTCGCCCCTTTGGTCCCGAATTTGTTTAGCCTGTGCACTATCTACCATCGCTACTCCTCGCCGCCTTCTTCCACCACTTTCCACTCGGCAATCCGCGCCAAATGCTCATAGTCTGAATACTTGGGGGCATATTTGGGGTTGGGCTGGCTGATGTATGGTGTGGTCGGCAAATCAAACATCGCAATCAGTTTGTGGGCTTTTTCCAGATTATTGGTCAAAATCTCCTCTACCGCATCATCCACCACGGTTTCTTTTTTGGCCGGCTGCCAATACAACAACTTGGCCACTTCTTTTTTAGCGATTCCCTCAAAACCGCCATGCTCGGCAATCACCCCTTCCAAGGGCAGCTGCGGGGCATAACCTTTTTTCATCTCGGCAATACTGCGGGCTTGTCCGGTTTTATAGTCAATCACGTTTACGCGTCCGTCTTTGGTTTCATCAACTCTGTCCGCACGCGCTTTCAGCACAAAAGGCCCTTCCGGCGCATTGAGCACAATTTGTCCTTTCACCTCGCTGTGTACTTGTTTAATCTCCTGACGGTACTCGCGCTCTTTGTCTGCCAACCATTCAATACTCTTCACAAAATTCGGCCACCAAAAAGCCCTTGTCTCCATGGCAATCTCATGGCTGGCAAAATACTTTTTGCCCAAGGCCAACAGCTCTTCTTTTCCGTTAGCCGGAAAATCGGTATTATATTTTTTATTAAACTCGTCCAATACCTCATGCACGATATTGCCATAATCAAAAAACTCTGCCTCAGGGTTCAAGTCCTTCAGAGGTTTAAGGCGCAAAATATACTTGGCAAAAATAATATACGGGTCGCGCATCAATTGCTCAATGGCGCTCACCGACAACTCACGCGGACGTTTATCCACCGGCGGACACGGAGCCGGCGGGTTTATCGGCTCATACTTATCCGCCTCATCAAGTTTTTCTGCCTGCTGTGGATACTCGCGCTCGGTTAGTTCTTCGATTCCCGCTCCGGCCGCTTTCAACACCGTCGCCAAGCGCATCCACCAACGCGACTTTACCATCGGCGTCCCTTGCACCCGCTCTGCTCTGGTCAAAAACACCTTTGGCGCCGCCATAAACTGAGCCAAGTCAGCCGCCAACACACCAATCGCTTTTTCCGGCGTCGGCAGGCCAAAATCTTTTTTCATCGGGCGCGACATCCACGGGTCGGCATTAGCCGGCTTAGGCCAAGCTCCTTCGTTTACCTCGCCGATAATCATTATATCAAAACGGTTTAATCTGGCTTCTATCGGACCCAAAATTTTCAACCGCGGATGCGTTCCATATCGCGGACGCACCGTTACCTGCGCCATCAACGCATCAAGCAGGCCGCCATATTCATCACCGGCAACCTCACCCAGCATCTCCGCTTGGGCAAACAAATCCGCCACAAAACGCGCCGCCGCCTCTCCGGCATCACCTTTCCATAGCACAGATGTCCCGTCTTTTAGCGGTGTTGTGGCCAATTTCTCCGCTGTCTGAATATGCTCTTTCAGGATTTCTTTAAAGCTTGCTTCACGGCTCCGGAGCAAATCAGCCAAAGGCTTAAGCTCTTTTTCCAGCTCTTCAGCCAAGGGTAGATTATCTTCCGGCTTATCCGTCCTCAGCACCAGTTTTTCATAATCGCGCACTTCTCGCCGCAAAGCCCCATAATCTTTGCCCATCGCCATAAACGGATGCTTCAACAGGCTCAATTTTTCTATTCCGATAGCATCTTCTTCTGCGCAAGCCGCCGCCATCAAACGCAAAAAAGCCCCCACCGGCGTCAAGTGCAGCGGGCAACCGGCAGAATCATCAACTTTAATCTCCCAGCGAGCCAGCTCCGCCGCCACCCGCCGCGCCAAATTACGGTCAGTTGTCACCAGTGCCGCGGTTTTTTCAGGGGTTTCCAACACCTGGCGCATAATCAAAGCAATGCTCAACGCCTCCTGCCTTACATCAGCACAATCAATCACCCGCAAACCGTCCATTGCTTGCTCCGCCCACTTACAATCCGCCAGTTGGCGCCATTTATCGGTAGTCTTGGCCGGCCGCATCAACTCTGAGATTAAGCTCTCCCGAGGCGGATTCTCCGGCGGCAACAAATCTTCAACCTCTTGGCGGTCTATCTGCAAAAAATTGAGCAAATCTTTGAGCTCAAATTGGGGATGCACTTCATCAATTGCCTCCCAAGCCTTATTATCCAACTCTTTATCCAAGCCAGACAGCACAACTTCCCCGCGGGGCAGGTTTAAGACCACCTGCACCAAACGTTTCATATACGGAAAAGTCGCGGTTGTACCGGCAATCACGATTCTTTTTTGCGGCGGATATTTTTGCCACAAAGCGCATTGCAAATCCATAATCTGGCACCGCCTGAGCGCCACATCAACCAAACCTTTGCTTTTAAGAAACTGCGGCCATTCCGCCGTAATTAACTCCAAAAAATCGAGTGTTTCCAACCAATGCGCGGCATATTCTTCCGGCACCAACTTTTGCAGGTTTTGGAAAGATAATTCCTCATTTTGCACTTGGTCAGCCAAAGAGCAAAGCTCCTGCGCCAAGAAGCAAGCCTGCGCGGCAGAAAACTTTTCCAGCCCGAACTTTCCAGGCTCATCCATAATCCGTCTGGTAAACCACAACAAACGACTCACAGCATCAATAGCCGGCGGCAAATTGGGCAAGACCTCAGATGCATCAAACCCCGCCACAAACAAAGCATCTTCTTCCACATCGGCGATTGGGCGCATTTGCGGCAACAGGGTCGGAGCCAACCCTTGCTCCCGTACAAAAGCCTCGCGCAAACTCTGACAAGCACGCCGATTAGGCAGCAAGAACAAAACATCAGCCAATTCTAAAGGATTGTCGCGATATTCAGCTAAGAAGTTTCGCGCCAACACATCAACAAAAGGGCAGCTCGCCGGTATATTATAGATTCTCTTTTTCATAACCGAGATTTTATCTCAGCTTATCATAGAGGTCAAGCCGAACCAAATAAGTATTAAACATCCCCTCTCTACTCTCTTCTTCCCTCCACTCTCCTCTAGCTTCTCTTCTCCCACCATTTTCTTCTCGCCTCACCACTCTTCTATCCTCCCCTCATCGCCCTGTACTGCCCCTTTTATTTTTCCTGCCTCCCCTTTCTCTTCTGTTAGACAAAATCAGCCACAATATATAACCTTACCCAAACCCACCATCCACCACAAGCTGTTAATACAGCTTGTGCCTCCGGCTCCGCTGGAGCAATTACTTTTTCCGACCTTTATATCGCCACCATTTTCCTCCTTTCCCGCCGCCGCCCTTTCACCCCTTAACCCTCTTTTCCCCTTCCTTTTCTAAAGCTTGCCTTTCTTAAATCTGTTAGACAAAATTGTCTAGCAGATTTAATCTATCTTCTCTCTTTTCAATCCTCAATTTGATGATTACATCAAAAACGACTTGCAACTTTACACCCCACGTGGTATTCTGAATCTGCAGTTGGATGAACCGGCTGTGGTGTCTCAAAACACCCTTAGTTAAATATCCACCTTGGTGTGGAGTGCTGGTAATATATTGAATAACAGCGACTGTAACTAAGCAGTTTTGAGCTCCATGCCGCCTTGGTTTTTATAACTTAAGCGGCATTTGTTTTAACTCTAAAAACAATGGAGCTTTGTTATGAAAATCAAATTTTTACTCTTAGGGACTTCTCTGTCCTTAATTCCAAACTTAACTTTTGCCCAATGCGTCGCCACGCAAGATTGTGAAGCTTTGGGTTATACGGAAACCTCTTGCAACGGCGGGAAGGGCGTCAAATGCCCCTTTGGCAACAAATGGGCTTGTTTAACTTCCGAAGAAGAATGCCTTAACCTCGCTTGTGATAA
>CALXWI010000018.1 GCA_944392325.1 uncultured Alphaproteobacteria bacterium
TGTACACGTCGCTCAAAAATCCCTGCGCAGCACGCCTAAATATCAAACTCTTGGATTCCATATTTGAAAGGCTCGTCATTATGACGAGCCTTTTCAATCTGGGGCAAACGGGTGCCGTTTGAGCGGAGAGCCTCCGCGGGCATCAGTTTGCGGTAGCGAGATTTGGGCAAGGAATCGCGATGCTCAGATGGTGCTTGCAGATAGCACGATATTTCCTTATATAGTTTATGTTTTTGCCATTCTACAAAATTATCCAACACAGGATGAAATCCTGTGCCTCCGGCTAATGCCGGAGCTCTCGGGCAAGATGGCGGTAAAGGTGGAAAATGGGGTTATATAATTAAATATGGCAAATTTTATCTAGCGGTTTTTGGGGAGGCAAGTTTTTAGGAAGAAGGAAAAGGAGAAATGAGTAAAGCGTTTGAGTGGGGGAGTAAGATAAGACAGGAAAAAAGAGGAAAAAGAAAATGGGCAGAGGAACAAACTGCGTTCGCGCCCTGCCCGTTTTGAAAGTTACCACGAAGTGAGGACGGGGCGAACGTAGACATCTTTGCTATCATTTTCAAAACAGTTGTAGCATAAGTCTCCCGAAACCATCCTCACAGTGCTGAACTTGTCGCCATAGCTGGTAGACGACCAATAAAAGTATCCATTCAAATTTGTACCACTGTTTGTTGATAGTAGGGTATTTATTTGCGATTTGTTATTATATATTGATAGTAATTGGTTTGCAGTAGGTAAGCTACCTTTGCTATTATTGCAGAATATGTAACTTAGGCATTTATAATAGGCACTATTCCAGTCCATTTTTCCTAAATCATGCATTGCAACATAAAAGTTCATACCATTGCCTTTAACACCAACAACCTTACCATTGCAGTAATACAAATTACCTTGGGCACCGTTTAATTGCTGTTGGCAGTTGTTTCCGTTCCATTCATAACCTGAGGCGCAGGTGCAGGCAGTATATTTACCGCCGCAAGCGGTGCCTGATCCGCTGGAATAACCAGTGCCGGAGCAGGTGTATTTATAAGTGCTCGGGCATTGGCAAGCTCCGGATGTCCAAGTATAAGGTGATTTACAATTACATTTAGTATACTTACCGTTGCAGGCGGAGCCGGAGCCGCCGGAATAGCCCGTGCCGGAGCAAGTGTATTGGTAACTCGAATCGCAGGAGCATTTTTTATATAGTCCGTTGCAAGAATCGCCACTTCCAGTCTGGCCATTTCCATTACAAGCTAAAGTAAAACCTTCTTCTTTACAGATAGATTCTTTAGTCGGAAGGCAAGCCCACCAATTGCCAAAGGGGCATTTGACGCCCTTGCCGCCGTTGCAAGAGGTTTCAGTATAACCCAAAGTTTTGCAATCTTGTGTGGCAACGCATTGGGCAAAAGTTAGATTTGGGATTAAGGACAGACTTGTCCCTAAGAGTAAAAATAATTTAGTATTCATAACAAAAGCTCCATTGTTTTTTATAGTTAAAACAACGCACCTTTGTTAGAAAGCAAAGGCGCGTGGAGCTAAACAACTGTCACAATACAGTCGGGCTTATTCGACCTATGGCTTATATCACCCACTCCACACGTGGAGGATATTTATTGTGAGGTGTTGTTTAGACACCACAGCCGGTTCATCCAACTGCATATTCAGAATATCACGTGGGATGCAAAGTTGCAAGTCGTTTTTGATGTAATCATCAACTTGGGGATTGAGAAGAGAGCGGGATAAATTAATTTAATGGACAATTTTGTCTAGCTGGTTAAGGAAGAATCACAAGAAATTGGAGAGAAAAAGGCGGAAAATATGAAATCAAGAGTAAAAAAAGAGGATAAAGGTGAGAAGGGTGCTGGCAAAGGGTTAATTGCTCCGGCAGAGCCGGAGGCACAAGCTTAAGCCTGTGGTGGATGGTTGTTTGAGGTAAAGTAATGACGTATGGCAAATTTTGTCTAGTGAATTTGGGGGAAGCTAAGTTATTAAAGAAAAGGTCGATGAGGGGAAAAAAGGGGGGATGAAAAAAGCTCCCGAAAATTGCTATCACAATCTTCGGGAGCTTTTTTTACTGTCCAACTTTCGGGGGACAGATCATAGCGGCAGGGCTTGATGGTTGAAAATTGGGTTATTCGGCGGCGATTTTCTCCTCATTAGTATTATCGTTAGCCTCAATATCATCTAAGCATAAGCCATAGATGCAGCAATCATCGTGGCGGTCGTAGTATTGTTTGAGGGTGGCCTCTAACGTAAAACCGCAGGAGTCATAAAATCTACGGGTAGATTGATATTGTGGGCGGCCTTCGGTCTTGATATAGAGCTTGCGTCCACCTTGCTTTTTGAGGCGGCGGATAAGCTCGTTAATCAACATATGGCCGATGCCTTGGCCGCGATAATCATTGTGGGTGGCCAACCAGTAAAGCTCATAAGTGCCGTTAGAATCGGCTATTTCGCCATAGCAGGCATAAGCACAGGTGACGCCGTTTTGTTCAGCAAACAAAAAGTTGGTGTCGTGAGGGTAGTCTTCATCCTCTGGGTGCTGAAGTTGATATAAAGCATCATCTGCCAGACATACGGTTATGTCGACATCGTCTTCATCAAATAAGCCGCTGGAGGCTGAAATTTCACGGACACGCTCTAAGTCGCGAGAGGTAATGTTGGTTCTAAAGGTAAGCATATTACACCTCCTTCAGAACGGTCGCGCCCTCATTTGTGCATAATTTATTAACCCATGCCTTCGGGTGAGTTGAGATAAAATGGTTGATGATAGTAAAATTGCGCCTTCGAGCCGAGGCTTTGTCCCCTTCGGCCGATGCGGCTTGGGATCTATGTTTTGGCATAATATCTTCCTATATTTGTTATTTACATTTAATATTTTGGCACAAAATCGTGCAAAAGGCAAGGGGGTTTTTGCGAATAAAAAAATATTGATAATGCCTCTTGACAACAAGACTGTATTTATGTATAATACCGCCATAAATTGATTGCTTCATCGTCTAATGGTAGGACAGCGGACTCTGACTCCGTTAATCGTGGTTCGAATCCATGTGAAGCAGCCACTAATAAAACCGCTCATTACCGAGCGGTTTTTTTTGTTGCCAACGACTGTTGGGGGAAAGTGCGAAAATATGCTTGCGAAAAGTGCCAGAACACCCTATATTGACATCGTTTTTAGTGTGTCTGCTCAATAGCGTAAAAGTTGACAGACCGTTTATTTGTTTGAGCTTACAGGATTGATTATGTTTCGCAAAAAAGAAAAATCGATTGAGGCCAAGGATAAAACGGCTAAGGAAGAAAAAAAATCCGGCAAAATGATTTTTGTGCAGAATTATAGACGGATGATGGAGTATGTCCGCCCATATTGGTTTAGGGCATTGATTGCCGTTTTAATTACTATTCCAATTGGTGCTATGGATGCCGTTATTGCTTGGGCTTTGAAACCTTATATGGATGTGGTGCTGGTGCAAAAAAGCGTGGCGGCAACCTCTTATATTCCGCTGTTGATTATCATTTTTAGCTGCTTGCAGAGCGGTATGAATTATTTGGCGACTTATATGAACACTTGGGTCGGGCGCAAAATTGCCAATGATATGAAAATTACGTTGTTTGATAAGTTGATGACCTTTGATACCACTTTTTATGATAAAACCAATTCCGGTGAAGTGATGATGCGCTTTAACTCTGATGTCGACTTGGCTTGTAATGGGTTGTTGTCTAACTTAAAACTCTTTACAACCAGAGTATTTTCATCATTATCATTAATCGGAGTGTTGTTTTATAACTCTTGGCAGTTGGCAATTATTGCCGTTGTGGTATTGTTTGGAGCTCTGTATCCGTTGACAACCGTAAGACGCAAAATCTTGGGCTTGATGGATAAAACCATATTCTCAGGCGGGGCGGTAATGATGCATTATAATGAAACTTATAACGGTAATAGAATCATTGCCTCTTATAATCTGCAAAACTACCAAAATAAGCGCTTTAAGGATACCTTGCAGATGGTATTTAAGCTCGGTATCAAAATGGTGCAGAGAACAGGTATGATGTCGCCTTTGATGCATTTTATTGTATCTTTAGGAATCGCCGCCGTGATTTGGTTTGGTAGCTATTTGATTGTGCATCAGCAGATTACTCCGGGTAACTTTGTGTCGTTTATTGCGGCCTTGATTATGTTGTATACCCCGATTAAGTCCATCGGTAATAACTATAATAATGTGCAGATGGCTTTGCTCGCGATGGAGCGTGTGTTTACTTTGTTGGATAAAAAACCGGCAATCGCGAATAAAGCTAAAGCGATTAAAATGGATGGATTGCACAAGGGAATCGAATATAAAGATGTTAGCTTTGAATATGTGGAAGGGCATCCGGTATTAAAACATATTAACCTCAAAATCAATAAGGGGGAGACGATTGCTTTTGTCGGTAATTCAGGCGGAGGCAAAACGACCTTAGTTAATATCTTGCCGAGATTTTATGACTTGAAAAAAGGCCAAGGTGAGATTTTAATCGACGGTGTAAATATTAAAGATTTGGATATTTATTCGTTGCGTGATAATATCTCCATCGTGTTCCAAGATAACTTTTTGTTCAGCGGAACTATTCGCGACAATATTATGTTGGGGAACGAAGAGGCTACGCCGGAGCAAGTCAAAAAAGCCGTGACTATGGCTTGCTTAGATGAGTTCTTGTCGACCTTAGATAAAGGTTTGGATACAGAAATCGGTGAACGCGGTGTATTGCTTTCGGGTGGGCAGAAACAACGTATTGCAATTGCGCGAGCCTTCTTGAAAGATGCTCCGATTGTGATTTTGGACGAGGCTACGTCGGCTTTGGACAACAAGTCAGAGGCGGTAGTACAGCAAGCAATTGATAACTTGATGCAAGATCGTACGGTATTGATTATTGCTCACAGGCTGTCAACCGTTAGAAATGCTGATAAAATCGTGGTAGTAAATTATGGAGAATTGGTGGAAGAAGGAACTCATGAGGAGTTGCTTAAAAAGCCAGACGGAATTTATGCCGCGCTGTATAGAACGCAAATTAAGTAACATAAAAAAGGCTTCCATTATGGAAGCCTTTTTTGGTGCTTAAAGAGGGTAAGCTATGATACTTTGATAAGCTCATATTGAGTTGTGCCGAGGCCGATTTTTTCAGCGTGTTTGAGGCCGGACTGCCAATCAGTATCAGGGTGCAGAAGGTGGAATTTGTCTTTGCCTTCGCAGTGGTCGCCATCGCAGTTGTCATGCAACTCGTTTTCGGTTTGCAGGGCAGGAGCGGCAATAACCAAATCAGCACAGGCTTGGTCAAGAGCTACCGGATCAAAAGAGGCGGCAATGCCAAGGTCGGGTACAAAAGCAGCGTCGTTGCGATCCCAGCAATCACATTCAGGAGAAACATTCATAATAAAGCTGATGTGGAAGTTGGGCTTGTTTTTCAACACGGCTTGAGCATATTCGGCAATCTTGCAATTGAGCTCTTCGGAGGTGTTATAAGAACCGGTAACGGCTCCGCCAAATTGGCAGAGGGCAACGCATTGGCCGCAGCCGACGCAATTGGCGTAGTTGATTTCAGCCTTGTGAGTAGTTGTATTGACGTGGATGGCGTCATGGGCGCAGTGTCTTTCACAGACGCCGCAGCCAACGCAGCTATCGGTATCAACTTTAGGCTGGGCGGAAGAGTGCATTTCAAGCTTGCCAGGGACGGCGCCTCCACCCATGCCGAGGTTCTTTAAGGCTCCGCCAAAGCCGGCCATTTCATGGCCTTTGAAATGGTTCATGGAGATAATAATATCAGCATCGGCTAAGGCAGTGCCGATTTTGGGAGCTTTACAGTATTCGCCGTTGATTGCAATTTCGCGGTAATCGGTTCCTTTTAATCCGTCGGCAATGATTACCGGAGCTCCGGGGACGGATATGGGGTTAAAGCCGTGTTCCATGGCACTTTGTAAGTGGTCAACGGCGTTAGCGCGGCGGCCGGAGTAGAGTGTGTTGCAGTCGGTCAAAAAGGGTTTGGCGCCAAGGCGTTGCAGTATGTTGACAATTTTGGCGGCATAATTGGGACGGATGTAGGCAAGGTTGCCTGGTTCGCCAAAGTGAATCTTAATTGCGGTAAATTGGTTTTTGAAGTCGATTTGTTCAATGCCGGCTCGTTTGAGCAAACGTTCAAGTTTGCCAAGTAAACCGCCATCACCGCGGGCACGCAGATTAGTAAAATATACTTTTGATTTTTCCATAACGAAAGCTCCTTAGTTGATGAGTTTGGGCGTTATTATAGCGAGCAAAAGTTTATGAGTGTTTAACGCGGGGCGAATATGCTTTTATTGGGAATGTAATCAGTATTGTGGAGGTTGGATAAATCAATCACGCTATGGATAAAGTCTTTGGTGTTGTATGGGATATTAAGGTTGCGCCGAGCTCGGGGCAAAAAATCGGCTCGATGTTGGATATAACTTGGAGACAGCCACAAAATGAACGGTATTTCAAGCATGGGGGGAGTGGTGGCCTCCGGTGAGTGGCAGAGGCAGCTGTCTGGAGAATCGCTGACGTCTTGTCCGTGGTCGGAAAAATAAAGCAGGTAAGAGATGCCGCCTTGTTGCTCCAATTCATGGAGAATTTGCGAGATGATAGAATCGTTATATAAAACCGAGTTGTCGTATTCGGCTACGGTTTGGGATTTATCGGTAGTGCCGGAAAAGTGCTCAAAGCTTTCGGGGTAGCGTTGCTTATATTGGATATGGTTGCCCATGAGGTGAATGATAATAAGTTTGCGGGGAGCGGAATCCTGCAAAGCTTGGCGGACGTGGGGCAAAAGTTGTTCATCATAGGGAGCTTGGCGTTCACCCCAATAATCGTGATTGATAAAATGAGGATGGGTGGCCTTGGAGCCCCAGAGCGCGATGAGGTTGTCAAGGTAGCCGCCTTGGTATTGGTTGGAAAGCCAGTAAGTGGTGAACCCTGCTGCGTTAAAGTAATCAATTATGGAGCCTTTGAGGATGGAGCCGTCAAAGGTGTAAGAATCGGCAAAGCTTAGAGCTGTGTTGAGGCTGGAAAGTGTGGCCGCGCGAGGTGCTGTGACATTAGCAAAGACTAAGAGGTCATCCCGTTGGGAAAGCTGGGGAGTGGTGGGGCGATGGTAGCCGTAAAGTTGCATATGGCCGCGGTGGAGAGATTCTCCGATAATAATTACAAAAGTTTGCGGGGTGTTGTCCTTAAAATCGGAATAAATCGGAGCAAAATTATATTCACCAAGTTGGGTTTGAATAGCTTTAAGGTCTCGTTCGTTTTGCAGAATTTGGCGGATGTTGAGGTAGATTTGCAGAGGGATAAAGCGGTATTCAATTATAACATAAGAAGCCCAGAGGTGGAGCATAGATACGGCGGTAACCGACAGAAAAAAGGCTTTAAGCAGACCTGAGAGATGGAGAGAGGCGAGGCTGCGGGTTTTGAAAATGCCAATGTAAATCCATAGCAGTGTGAGTAGTGTAAAAACGAGGATTTTACCATTGAAAAAAGCGCTGAAAAATTCGCTGGCTTCTCCGGGGGTGGTATAAATTACGCCGGTAAGCGAAGAACTATTGAGTGGGGCATCAAACAGCAAACGGTGTCCGAGGTCTGCCCAAGTAGGCAGGTATAAAAATAGGGCAAGCAGCAGGCTGTAAAAATGGTGCAGTCTTGGCAAAACAATAAACGGAGCAAGCAAGCTTATGCAGGCCGCCGCGGCAAAAATCCAGTCGGTTGAGGGCTGGAGGTATTCATTAATCCAAATCGGAAGAGTGGTATAAATAAAAATCAGTAAGATGTTGGATAATTGAGCATACATAAGATGAAATTGAATTCTGGTGTTAAGCTTGTTTTATTAGCTAATAATAAATCAATAGAGTGAAGATATGGTTAAAAAGGTAAGATGTATATGATTGGGTAAAAAATAATTGTTTTTTGAAGTATGATATTTTAGGATTAAATAAATTGTATTTGTTTATGAGGAGGTAATATGGAGTTTGATGATATCCAAAGAAGCCAAGTTGACCTTTAGAATTGAAACAAGTGCGAAATTCTTGATGCTGGTTGATGATTTGGGTAAGGTAAAATAGCAAGGTAGAATATAGGTGTTTGTTTTGTTGTTTGAGTTGAGTGATATCTAGTTTAACTGTCATACTATACGTACAGGGAATATTTTTATGGTAATGTTCAAAATATTCTTTTCTAGGCCAATTGTTTATGTTGATAGGGGTAAATTGCATAGTTTTAGTTCTGGTAATGAGATGTTGATATAAAAAATCCTCCACAATGGGAGGCTTGGAAACTGGTGCCGACAGAGAGACTTGAACTCCCGACCCACTGATTACAAATCAGTAGCTCTACCAACTGAGCTATGTCGGCACTGCTAAAGTGTATAGTATGCTTTTGAGGGATTGTCAACAGAATTTTACACTTCTTGATAAATTGATAGTTTGTTAAAGTTTATTAGCTATTATAACCTACGAATCTTTTGTTGCAGGAGAAGAATATGAATCTACACAACCACGGCGGCTCTCTCGAGGCGGTGATTGATAAAATGCCCGATGAGTCTAATTTTCAGATGGCGGCTGAGCTATTCCAGCTCATCAGCGACCCAACCAGACTCAAAATCTTGTGGTTGTTGTGCCATTGTGAGGTGTGTGTAAATAATATTGGTGTGGCGGTGGATATGAGCTCTCCGGCAGTGTCGCACCATTTGCGATTGTTAAAACAAGCTGGCTTGATTGAGGCTCGTCGCGATGGAAAAGAGATGTATTATCGCTTGGCAGATGCCCCTAAGGCGCAGTTGCTGCACAAATCTATTGATGATATTTTTGATATTAGTTGTCCGGCTCACTCGATTAAATAATTGTTTAATTGTTCTTGACAAGTGAATTTTTCAGGTATACAATTAAACATATATTTAATCGTTTAATGGAGTGACAAATGCGTAAGGTATTTCAATTAGAAAATTTGGACTGTGCTAATTGTGCGGCCAAAATTGAGCAGGCAATCAGCAAAATTGCCGGAGTGTCAAAGGCTAGTGTATCGTTTATGGCTCAGCGGTTGGAAATTGAGGCCGAAGGGGATATTGAGGCTTTGATGCCTTTGGTGAAGAAGGAAATTGCGCGTGTGGAGCCGGATTGTGAAATTGTAGAGTAAGGGCAGAAAAATGAATAACAAACTCCGGAAAAAGTTGCATAAAATTATAGCCGCGGCAGTTTTGTTTGTGGCGGCGTTGTTCTTGGGGCAATGGTCTTATGTGCAGGTGGCAATGTTTGTGGCGGCTTATTTGCTGACCGGTACTGAAATTATTGCTAAAGCTTGGCGAGGAATGAAGTCCGCACAGATTTTTGATGAAAACTTTTTGATGGCAATAGCAACTTTCGGAGCTTGGGGGTTGGGAGAATATTCCGAGGCGGTGGCGGTGATGCTGTTCTTCCAAATCGGGGAGTTCTTCCAGAGTTATGCGGTCAATAAATCGCGGGCGTCAATTGCATCGTTAATGAATATTCGGCCCGATTATGCCCGAATCCGTCGCGGAACAAAGTGGCAGGAAGTCAGCCCAGAGGAAGCCAAAGTCGGTGATATCATCCTCATCCGCCCAGGAGAGAAAATCCCACTAGATGCGGTGGTTGTTAAGGGGGCATCAACCATTAATACCTCGGCGCTGACCGGAGAGGCAATGCCATCAGATGTGAGCGTCGGGAGTGAGCTTATCAGCGGGTGTGTGAATATTTCAGGTTTGTTGGAGGCTAAAGTCAGCAGTCCGTACGGCGAATCGACGGTGGCTAAAATCTTGAACTTGGTGGAAAATGCCAGCTCACGCAAAGCAGTGATGGAAAACTTTATTACGCGTTTTGCACGTTATTATACGCCGATGGTGGTTGTGGCTGCAGCAGTTTTGGCATTCTTACCGCCGTTGATTTGGCCGGAGGAGCGCTTGGTTGACTGGGGGTATCGGGCAATGACTTTCTTGGTGATTTCATGTCCGTGTGCATTGGTGATTTCTATTCCGCTGAGCTTCTTTGGCGGCTTGGGGGCGGCTTCAAAAAACGGTGTGTTGGTAAAAGGCAGCAATTATCTTGAGGCTTTGTCAATGGCCAAATATGTGGCTTTTGATAAAACCGGTACATTGACCGAAGGCGTATTCCATGTGGAAAAAATTGTGCCTCAAAAGTGGTTAGACAATTCTCAATTGTTGGAATATGCCGCTTATGGTGAGGCTTATTCGCATCACCCCATCGGGGAATCTATTCGCAAAGCTTATGCTAAAGAGCTGGATTTGACCCGCTTGGACCAAGCTGAAGAAGTTGCCGGTTTGGGGCTGAAGGTTAAATTGGATGGGCAAGATATCTTAATCGGAAATGATAAATTTATGCGCCAAAACGGCATAGTCGCGGAGATAAATGAAAGTTTCGGTACGGCGGTTTTGGTGGCCGTGGATGGTCGGTATGCCGGATATTTGCTGATTGCCGATAAGCTGAAAACCGGAGTAGCCGAGGCTACCCAAATGCTCAGAGCCTGCGGTGTTGATAAAATGGTTATGCTGAGCGGTGATCGTCCGGCTGAAGTAGCACGTATTGCCAAGCAGGCCGGTGTGGATGAGGCTTATGGGGCTTTGTTGCCGGCGGACAAAGTGGCAAAAGTGGAGGAGCTGAAAAAGTCAGTTTCCGGCAGCGGGCGTTTGTTGTTTGTCGGAGATGGTGTGAACGATGCTCCGGTATTGGCTCTGGCTGATGTCGGGGTAGCAATGGGAGGTATTGGTTCAGATGCGGCGATTGAGGCGGCTGATGTGGTGATTATGAATGATGATTTGCGCAAGTTGCCGCAGGCAATGATGATTGCTCGTAAGACGATTGTGATTGCACGAGAAAATATTGTGTTTGCGCTGGGCGTCAAGCTGTTGGTCTTGGGCTTGGGGGCGCTGGGTTTGGCCTCAATCTGGGCGGCAGTATTCGCTGATGTTGGGGTATCGGTGATTGCTATTCTTAATGCTATGCGCGCATCAAGCTTACCAAACGGGCGCCGCAAGCTGGGGCAGCTTGAGCGGAGAGCCTCCGCGGGCATCAATTAGCGGTAGCGAGATTGGGGCAGAGGAGGCGCGATGCTTAGATAGTGCTGGTGGAGCCATTGGTTTGCGGTAGCTGGCGCGGTGCCAAAGGAGGCGCGATGCTTAGATTGTGCTTGTGGAGCCATCGGTTTGCGGTAGCGAGATAGTGCTGGTGGTGAGGGTTTTATTTATGCTAAAAGAACAGGGGGGTTTTAGCCGCCCTGTTTTTTTGTGGACAAAATATGATTGACAAAAACTGGGAAAGGGGTATAGTGATGGCGTTGAATCTATTATTAATTTTATAAATTTTATTACTATGGTACAGATTATTGTTGCAATCGTGTTTTTTGTTTTGTTGCTAATGTTTCTTTATTTTCAAGTAAAAGTCTGGGCAAAAGCTAGTGATAAGTTACTAACTCTGTGTGCCTTAAGGTTAGTTATTTCTCTTTTGGCAGGAGTGTTATTGTTAGTAGGAATTCTTAGTTATTCACCGGAAAATTTTGACAATTGGGAACAGAGATACCAGCAATATGTGCAAAATGCTCAGTTTGAGCAGGAAATATTGTTAGATATCAAAGCTAAATTAGGCGATGATATGCAAAATAGCAGCGATGTCAAAAAAAATGTCTACGCTGAGTATTTGAGCAAAGTAAATGAAGATTTGAAAAATGTTCAGGCTCAAGCAAATGTTGTGTTGCCGGAGCATCCTAATAGAAACTTACTTACAAAGATTGGCTTATGGGTGGTTGGAGTAATGGTAAGTTTCGTAATTGCTCTGTTGGTATGTCGGTTATGGAAAATAAATACCGATTTAACTTTAATGTTGTATCTTTTGGCTACGGTGGCTTTTTCTTTTATTTGGGAGGATGCCAGTATTCTAGAGCTCTCGTTTGCTTCGTTGATGTCTCTTAGTGAAACAATGATATTTTTGGGAATATTGTTTGTGGTTTGGACCCTAGGGATGTGGGGACTGGGAGTCCAATTTAAAAAGCTGGAAGATAAACATTAATACCAAATAAAAAACAGGGGGGTTTTAGCCGCCCTGTTTTTTTTGTATCTAGTTGCTCTTGGGGTTTTGCGCATCGGGAGATTTTTTTAAGGCTTTGAGCTTTTCGGCCAGACGTTCCGCCAAAATCTTTTTAATGCTAATGGTGCGGGTGATTTTGTGGTAGCTCTCATAGCTAATCAGCACAATGCCCGATACAATCAGCGGTAACAGATAATAAATAATGCGGTAGGCTATCAGCGCGCCAAAAAGGTGAGCCGGATTGTGGTCACCGGGGACTATTAATAAAAATAATCCTTCAAATACGCCCAGCCCTCCGGGGACTTGGGAGAATACGCCCAACACCTGTGCGATGATAAATACGCCGATAAAAGTATCAAACGGAATGGGCATAAACGGGATTAAAACAAAATACAGTACCATCGAGGCGAGCAAGATATCTGCCCCGCCGATAAAAACTTGGGCCAGAGCCATGCGGAAAGATGGAATGTCAAACTCAACATCTTTGATGATGATGGGTTTTTTGTAAAACAGGCTGGCGCCAAAATAAATGGCTAAGCCAATGGCAGAGACAATCGTGGTCAACGTGGTGGTGAATTTGGAAACGCTGCCGGCGCCAAAAGCGTGGTTGGGGGTCAAAAAGTAGCCGATAATAATTAAAAAGAAGCAAGCAACCAAATAAGTAAAGCCGGAAAAGGTTACCATGCGGACAATCTCGGACCCGTGGAAACGCCAGCGGGTATAAATGCGATAGCGGATGGCGCCTCCGGAAACAATGGCATGACCAGCGTTGTTGCTGACTGAAAAGCCAATGAAACCGGCAAAAATCCACTTCCATGGGGCTAGCTTTTGGCGGTTGATGTAGTGCAATGCCAGATAGTCATAAGATGACAAAGCAACATAACCTAAAAATGAGGCTAAGCAGGCCATCAGCAAGTTGTGCTTGGGAATGCTGAACAAGGCTTGTTTGATGTCAGCCAATTCGTATTTGGAAAGCTGCAGATAAATCATATAGGCGGCAAGTGCAAAGAAAAATAGTCCGGCCCAGGAAACGGCTTTTTTTAACATACGTTTGACTTGAAATGACATAATCTTTATACCTCTGGTTTTAAGAATCGTTATAACTGTTACGAATTATATATAAACTATGGCAAATAGCAACTGTTACCGCATAGTTTTTAAGCATTATATTTCAGAGCGGGGCGCAGGCTTGCTCCAGCCAAGAGCGAGCTCCTTTGTCAACAAGGGGCGAAATTGCCTGCCAAACGCGCTTATGGTAGCGGTTAAGCCAATCAAGCTCAGCGGCTGACAGTCGTGATTTGTCAATTAAGCGGCGGTCATAGGGGACTAAGGTCAGGGAAGACAACCCCAAGAAGCCGTCAATGGAGGCGGGAATGACCTCGGCCATATTCTCAATACGAATCCCGTAGCCATCGGTTTGGTAGTACCCAGGCTCAATAGAAGTTATCATTCCTTGGGTTAGCGGATGAGAACTGTATGAGGTGGAAATACCGATGGGGCCTTCGTGGACGTTTAAGAAACAGCCAACTCCGTGGCCGGTGCCGTGATTGTAGTTGAGGCCGTGCTGCCAGAGCGGACGACGAGCGATAGCATCAAGCTGGCGGCCGCTGCTACCTTGGGGAAAGATGGTATCCAAAAGGGCAATGTGGCCTTTGAGAACGTGAGTATAATCGGCAATCATCTCAGGCGAGGGGGTGCCCACGGCAAGAGTACGGGTGATGTCGGTGGTGCCGTCTTGATATTGGGCGCCGCTGTCGATTAATAACAGAGAGTTGGGTTTGATGGCGGCGTTGGTTGTCGGCGTGGGGTGGTAGTGGACAATGGCGCCGTTAGCCCCATAAGCGGCGATGGTGTCAAAGCTCTCCGAGAAAAACAAGTTTTGTTGTGAGCGGAGTTCGTGAAGTTTGGCAACAATATCCAGCTCGGTTAAGGGAAGAGCGGCGGCGTTGAGCTCAAACCAATGCAAAAAAGTTACCATGGCGGCGGCATCGCGCAGGTGGGCTGAGCGAATGCCTTGCAGCTCAACCGGATTTTTGATGCATTTTTGCTCGGCGGCGGTATCAGGAGAGTGGCGCAAGGTGATTTTGTATTTGGCGGCCAATGTGGCGATATGCTCCGGACAGAGGTTGAGGTCGGTGCCGATGGTTTGGCGTTTGTAAGCAGATAAACGGTGCGGAAGCTCAGATATATCATAACAATCAAGTCCGGCGAGGGCGGGGTTGTTATCAAGATTATGCCGATAGGCAAACAAGCTGACGCGACCTGATTGGTCAACCAAAGTATAGCCGCGGAGCAGCGGGGTATCGGGCAGGCTGGCAGCGCGGAGGTTGAGCAGCCAAGATGAGCTGTCGGCCGCTGTAAACAGGTAAGCGTCTAAGCCTTGTTGGGATAGGGCAGAGAGAATCGAGGCAATCTTTTCATCACGAGAGATACCGCAATACTCCAGCGAGTGGGCAAAAATATCAGAGCAGGGGATATCAGCCTTGATGCCGAGGTTTTCTAACGGCAGGGATTTAATTGAGCATTGGGGGAGTTGTTGTTCCCATTTTTGAAAATCGCGGCAGCTGATGAGCCATGGGTCAAAGCCGAGTTTGAATTTGGGGGGAAGTTTAGACTTCATCCACTCTAAGGGGGTGGTGTGTTGGGTGGTGGTGCAGATGATGCCGATTGAGGCGAGGTCTACCTCACGCGAGGCTTGCAGCTCATAGCGGCCGTCGACAAACAATACCGACTTGCCTTGGGCGGTGATTAGCAGATTGCTGGCTGAACCGCTGAAACCGGTCAGCTCTTGCAGGAGGTTTTCTTGCGGCAAGATATCTTGCCCGATGAAGAGGTTGCCCCGCGGCAGAAAAAAGCCATCAAGTTTGTGGTGCTTGAGGAGTTGGATGAAGTCTTTTAAGTTCATATTATTTCTCCATTACGGCGGCGCGCCAGTCGTCAATTTTGTAAATTTGTTTCAGCTTTAAGCCTTGTTGAAGGTGGGCGGTGATGACCCAGTCTTCTTGCTCGGCAACGAATCCGGATAAAATACATACCCCACCCTTGCGCAGAGATTGGTATAATTGCGGGGCCATATCAATCAACGGGCGGGCTAAGATGTTAGAAAAAATCAGGTCATAAGGGGCATGTTGACCAACCAAAGGCGAATCGTAGCCAACACTTTGGGCAACGCTCAAGTTATGTTCAATATGGTTGGTGGCGGCGTTTTGCATAGTAACGATTACGGCTTCGTCATCAATATCAACCGCGGTAATTCGGCACCCCTTGGGCCAGAGCTTGGCCGCGGCCAGCGCCAAAATGCCCGAGCCCGTGCCCATATCTAAAATCTGTTTGGGGTGGAAACCTTGGTGGTACAAATCGCACAGAGCCTCAATGCAGCAACGGGTGGTCGGGTGTTCAGAGCCAAAGGCGGTGGCGGCGTAAATTTGCAGCGGAATTTTGTCAGTCTTGGGAGCGGTGTGCTCGTGGATGCCATAAATCAAAAAGTCGGCAATCTCAACCGGAGCAAACTCCATGACATAATCTTTCAGCCAGTTGGAGCTTTCAAGCAGCTTTTTTTCATAAGGGGGAATCGTTACTCCGCGGAGGGCGGCTTCCTCTCTAAAGTTATCTTCGTTGAAGCTCATATCTGCGTAAGCCGAAAGTTGCTCGGAGCCGTCATCGGTATAGTCTAAGCTTGAGGTGGTGAAGTAGTCTTCAATAAAATTACTGAAATCAGCCGGATAACAATCGGTGCTGTTGAAAATCAGCTGCCAGCAGCTGCCGCCTTTGGGTGTGTTGTTCATATTACTTTTTTTCCTAATAACTGCTAAAGAATTGTTTACTATATTTGGTTTATGATTATAATGACTAATAATAAACAATACTTTAATTTTGTATAGAGTTGAAAAATGAAAAAATTTGCGCTTGTTTTTGGGGCTTTGTGGTTGTCGTCTTGCGTATATGCCGGTAATGTGTCGGTGTGGGATGAACGTAACCAATTTGTGGAACGTTTCAATTCTTATCCGATTGAGTTCTTTGCTCAGGAGCCGTTGCTCTTGAAAACCGAGTATGTGACCGAGCATAGCAAAAGAACTAATGAATTGCTGACCGCTTATACCGGATATTCAATGTTGTCAACCAAAACATATCGCAAAGATTTTATGATTTCAGATAAGGTTTATGCGGCGATGGATGGCGGAATGGTCGGTGTAGGGGCTCCGATTATGTTCAGAAACGATGAGGAAAGCCCGATTATCGGTCAGTCGCGAATCGATGGTGAGGATTATGTGTTGGTGCCGACCGATATTGAAAGCTTTGTGCTGTTAGTCAGACGCGATGGTACCGTATATGAATATCCGGGGCAGATAAGAAACAAGCGTTTGGTACTGCTCGATGATGCGATGTTGCCGTCGCCGAGTAATTTCCATTTTAAGCCGGTTACGGTAACAACAACTAACAAAACCAAGCCGGAGATGGGGTTTGATTTGCGCTATGACGGCATCAATAACGGTAAGATGTTTTTTACTTATATGACCTATGATCCGACAGGTGGTGCAACCGGTGCTTTTGAGGTATTGGATTTTCCGCTGAAAGCCGGAAATTATCGCATTAATAATATTGTGCTGAAGGTGATTAGTGCGAGCAAAGAGAAGATTGATTATATGATTCTGAACTCTTAAGAGCATGCTCTTTAGGTGTCAGGCTTGCAATTTTTTCGCTCGTGTACTGTTTTTGTACACCGCGTCGCCAATCTGCGGCGTAGCATAAGGGTTTATCAAACTCTTGGATTTCATAGTTGAAAGGGCTTGTCATTGTGACGAGCCTTTAGTTGTAACAAGAAAAAAGTCTGCGTGAATACAGCAGACTTTTTATAAAATATCTAAAGATTTAATCTTCAAAAATTAGCCCTGACGTGCTTTGAGCTTCGGGTTCTTTTTATTGATGATATAAACGCGACCTTTACGACGTACAACTTTGCAATCTTTATCGCGTACTTTCTTAGACTTTAATGAGCTATAGACTTTCATTTTTCTTTCCTTGTATAAATATTTGCCTGAAACTTATGCTAAAAGCAAGCGTTTGTCAACCATAAAATTATATTTTTGGTAAAAAACTTGATATTATTATTATTATCTTTATAATCACCAATGGTTTAAGGAGAATCTTGATGATGAAAAAATGTTGCTCTTTGGTCTTGGCAGCGGGGATTATCAGCGCGGCTAGTCCGGCTTGGGCTGAAATGGCTTATTTGGATGAAGTAAAGGCTCTGGGCGCCGTGGCCGGACAAGGCTTGGCCTGCGGAGCGGCTAAGTTTGATACGTTTGAGATGCTGTCGATGGCAATTTTATTATCCAAAGCGCCAACAGATAATATGCAGGCGCAGGCGATGTATGCTTATAATGAAGAAAAAGCCAATGCTTATTTATCTAAGCAATATGACGGCTTGTTTGAGTGTGATGAGATTAATGCCCGTTTTGATGCGCAAGGGATTTTTGAGGCAACACTCTATGCCGATGGAACCATCAAAATGCCGGATGGTAAAATTATTACTCCGCGGCGACCCTATGATGCCAGACAGATTTATAATCCGGATAAGCAGGCTCGTCAAAAGGCGCAAAAAATTTATGACGGCGGTAATAATGTAAAAGTTGGCGAGATTAGCATTAAACCTTATGGTAATGAAAAAGATGTGCATACCGTATATGCCGGAGGCTCAAATGTGCCCGAGGCGGTGCCGGTCAAACCTATGGTGCAAAATGTGCCGGTGAGTGCGCCGGTTGAGGCGAATCCGTCGCGGTATTCGCAGGCCGTGGGTGATAACAGTGTCGGCCATATTAAGTCAAAGTGGTAGCCGCTTTAAAATGATTGCAACTTCGGAAAAATCATTTATACTGCGGCGAAAGTTGTTTTTTGTTTGATTATAAATTATGAGGAGTGTTGAGGCTTATGGCGTCTTATCAGTATATTTTTGTAATGCAGAACCTGACCAAAGTATTCCCCAATGGAAAGGAATTGTTTAAGGGGATTACGTTGTCTTTTCTTCCGGGGGCAAAAATCGGCGTTTTGGGTGTGAATGGTGCCGGTAAGTCTACTTTGCTCAAAATTATGGCCGGTGTGGATAAAGAGTTTAATGGTGAGGCTTGGGCTGCCGATGGCGTCAAGGTCGGATATTTGGAGCAAGAGCCAAAGCTCGATCCTAACAAAAATGTGATGGAAAATATTATGGACGGTTTGAGCGAAACCAGAGATTTGCTCAAACGATTTGAAGAAGTTTCAATGAAGTTCGCCGAGCCGATGAGCGATGACGAAATGAATGCCCTGATTGAAGAGCAAGCCGCTCTGCAGGAAAAAATTGATGCCTGCAATGGTTGGGATTTTGAACGCACCATTCAAATTGCGATGGATGCGTTGCGCTGCCCGCCGGCTGATGCCGATGTGACCAAGCTTTCCGGCGGCGAAAAACGTCGTGTGGCGTTGTGCCGCTTGTTGTTGCAAAAGCCAGATATGCTCTTGCTTGATGAGCCGACCAACCATCTGGATGCCGAATCGGTGGCGTGGTTGGAAAAGCATTTGCGTGATTATAACGGTACGGTAGTGATGGTTACGCATGACCGCTACTTTTTGGACAATGTTACCGGTTGGATTTTGGAGCTCGATCGTGGGCAGGGTATTCCCTATGAGGGGAATTATACCTCTTGGTTGGAGCAAAAGGAAAAACGTTTGGCGCAAGAAGCCAAAGAAGAATCGGCTCGTCAGCGGACTTTGGCTAACGAGTTGGAGTGGATACGCAAAAATCCGAAGGCTCGTCAGGCTAAGTCTAAGGCGCGTATTAATGCTTATGATGAATTGCTTTCTGCCGCAACGAAAGAGAAAATTACGCAGGCGCATATCAATATTCCGATGACGGAGCGTTTGGGTGATTTGGTGATTGAGGCTAACAACATCAGCAAAGGTTATGGCGACCGCCTATTGATTGATAATTTGTCTTTCAAAATCCCCAAGGGGGCAATCGTGGGTATCATTGGGCCGAATGGTGCCGGTAAAACGACTTTGTTCCGAATGATTACGGGGCAGGAAAAGCCAGATTCAGGTGAAATCAGAATCGGTGAAACCGTCGACCTTGGCTATGTTGACCAAGGGCGTGATGAGCTTAGTCCCGATAAAACCGTGTGGGAAGAAATCTCTGATGGATTAGACATTATTCAACTCGGCAAAAAAGAGATGCCGTCGCGCGCTTATGTGGGGCAATTTAACTTTAAGGGCGGCGATCAGCAGAAAAAAGTCGGTCAGCTCTCCGGTGGTGAGCGCAACCGTGTGCATTTGGCCAAGATGCTGCGCAAAGGTGCTAATGTGATTTTGCTTGATGAGCCTACCAATGATTTGGATGTTGATACTTTGCGCTCGTTGGAAGAGGGGATTATGGAATACCCCGGATGCGTCTTGGTAACCTCTCACGACCGTTGGTTCTTGGACCGTTTGGCGACGCATATTTTAGCCTATGAAGGTGACTCGCAAGTGGTGTGGTTTGAAGGCAACTTTGAGGAATACGAAAAAGATAAGCGTCGTCGTTTGGGTGATGAGGCGTGCAATCCGCATAGAATTAAGTATAAGCCTTTGGCTCGCTAAAATGCGTATAATGGTCATCTAATACGAAAACTGCGTGTAAAATGTTCGGTTACGTACCTGTTTTGTACGCGCCCTCACATTTTCACTGGTTTTCTATTATATGACTCATTCTCCGCATTTTATCAAAATGCGTATAATGGGGAGTTTGCAAACGGGCGCCGCCACCGAGGCGGTGGAGCCATCGGTTAGCTGTATCTTGGGCGGAGTTTTAATTAGTCGCGATGCTCAGATAGAGTGTGTGTATGATTTGTGTTTGTTGTATACTGTGTCGCAAATCTGCGGTGTAGCATAAAGGTTAATCAAACTCTTGGATTCCATATTTTAAAAAGGCTCGTCATTGTGACGAGCCTTTAGTGGGTGGTAGCGTTGGGCTATGTTTTTTTTGAAACGGTTCAATTTTTGTGCGATATTTAATTGAATCTTTAATATTTTGTGTTAATCTTAGCCCAGATTTTTAGGTAACGGAGGTTGGACTCCGCAAAAAAATGAGGGAAAATTATGGATACGCAGACTTTAACTGATGTGACGATAAATGCCGCTAACCAAATGTCTATGTGGGATATGGTTTGGGCATCTGATATGGTAACCAAAGTGGTGATGATTGGCTTGATTGCGACATCTATTTGGTCGTGGGCGATTATTATTGAAAAAATCGGTACGCTTCGTCAGGTCAAAAAACTATCTAAGGGTTTTGAGGAAAAATTTTGGTCCGGCGGTTCATTAGACCGTTTGTATGAGGGAATCGGTAATCGTCCGCGTGACCCTATGTCAGCGATGTTTGTTTCCGCAATGAAGGAGTGGAAACGCACTAATATCTTGAAGTCTAAAACTGACCGCGGTCTGCGTGGGGTTTCGCTCCAGCAACGTATTGAAAAAGCCATGCAAGTTTCTATGGACAAAGAGTTGGAAGCCTTGGATACGCGTATGGGCTTTTTGGCATCAACCGGTGCCGTAGCGCCGCTGGTCGGCTTGTTTGGTACGGTTTGGGGTATCATTAACAGCTTTAATGCGATTGCCGTATCGCAAAACAATTCGTTGGTGGCAATTGCCCCAGGTATTGCCGAAGCTTTGTTTACTACTGCTTTTGGTTTGATTGCGGCGATTCCGGCCGTGGTGGCTTATAATAAAATTTCTTCCGATATTGACCGCTATGCCGGTGGGTTGGAGAACTTTATGGCTGAGTTTTCAACCATCTTATCACGCGAGATTGATGATACGGCTATTAAGGCCGAAATGGCAGGAGAATAAACATGTCTTTTATTCCGCAACGGACCAGACGCCGTTACCAAAAAGTCAGCCGCAGAAATGCCGATATTAATATGACCAACTTAATGGACGTGATGATGGTCTTGTTGGTGGTGTTTATGGTGGCGGCTCCGTTGATGACAACCGGTATTGCCGTAAACTTGCCTAAGGTCGGCGGAAAGTCTATTGAGGGCAAAGATACATCAATTAATGTCAGTGTGGATCGTGACGGATATTATTACATTGGTGAAACCGAAGTTCCGCAAGATAAAATTATTGACAAGCTGGTGGCTATCAGAGGGGAAAATGCCGATGTGACGGTAACCATATCCGGTGATCAAAATGCTAATTATGGACGAGTTATCGGCTTGATGGCGATGCTCAAAGAGGCCGGTTTTGAAAAAGTCGGTCTGCAAACCGAAAATAAACCGCTGAGCAAAAAAGATGCTCAGAAAAAAAAGAAATAACCTGAGGGAATGGTTGTGTAGCTGATGAAAGAATCTTTGTATAAATCTTTAGCGCTGCATTTGGTGGTCTTAATCATCTTTTTGGTGGATTTGCCTAAGTTTTGGCATAATGATGCCCCCTTTAAGCAGGTGCCGATTATTGTTGATTTGAACAAAGTCAAAATCAGCGAGATGACGAATCTGCCCCCTAAAGCTAAAGTCGGTAAGGAAGATAAACGCGCCAGCCATGTGAAGCGCAAGGTGGAGAATTATACCCAGCCCAAGCCGGAAGAAAAGCCCCAAGAAAAGCCCAAAGAAGTGAAGAAAAATGAGGCTAAGCCCGAGCCGGTAAAAGAAGAGGTGGAGAAAACTAAAGCTGATTATATGGTTGCGCCGCAGCCCAAAAAACCGGCAGCTCCCAAGCCTAAAGCCAAGCCCAAAGAAAAGTTTGTACCGGTGCAAAAAAAACGTCCGGAGCCTAAACCTCAGCGCAAGAGCAAAACTGATAAAGCTCCGGAGTTGGCGAATCCGCTAAAGAGCTTGTTGGCCTCGGTTGACGATTTGGAAAAGAATCTGGGCGAGAAAAATGAAACCGCTGAAATTAAAGAAGGCTCCGAAGTTAATAATATGGGAGTTGAAGGTGGTACCGGAGGCTCATATTTCAGCGAGTTGACAATCTCTGAGCTTGATGCAATTGCCGGACGCTTGCGGGCGTGTTGGAATCTGGACCCGGGAGCCAAAGGTGCGCAGAATATGATTGTTGAAATCAGGGCTTATTTGCGCAAAGACGGCACGGTGGACCAAGTAGATATTTTGGATCAGGCGCGCTATAATTCAGACACGCACTTCCGCTCTATTGCGGATAGTGCAAGGCGTGCGGTGTATATTTGCCAGCCGTATAGTATTTTTGCGGAGAAGTATGCTGACAATTATGATATGTGGAAGACTTTGTTCTTGCGGTTTAATCCATTAGATGCGTCTATACAATAATCTAAATTTTTAATAATCCACAACTTATAGGTTAGAAAAAGACTATTATCTGCGCCTTATCAGGTAAATAGTCTTTTTTTAAAATAATCTCTTGATAATTGTGTTCGGTTATGGTATTTGCTAGAAATAACAGTATAAATAATACTGTTATTAGCATTTTTTGTTTTAATAAATAGTCTATATCTTTTGGTTATATTTGTTACTGCTGGTTGTATCAGTAGAGCGGTGTGGCTTGAGTGTAGCGCTTTAAAATAAACCCTTGGTTTCTTTTAGAGGATTTATTAGCTAAAAATGTTGTTTTTCTTATTGCAAAGCTTGTCGGGGAGGATGAGGTGACTTGTGTTCTCCGGCAAGTTTTTTTTTGATGTTAAGCGGGAAGGGAAAGGTTATTTGCCGTTGCGGGCTTTAATCAGCAGGGAGACGGCGTTTTGAACCAGAGCCAAAAACTCGCTGTCGAATCCTTGGAGTTCGCGGCTGATTTCTTCAATCTTTTTACGGGTGATTTTATTTTTAGGGCAGGTATGGCTGAAGTTGAATAGTTCGGCGATTTCTATGTCAAGTTTTGAGGCTATTTTGCGCAGAGTTTCAATCTTGGGAGAGATTTTGCCGAGCTCAATGCCGGATATGGTGTTCATAGACATATCCATGTCATAGGCAAGTTCAAGCTGGCTTATACCTTTGATTTTTCTAAGTTCTCGGATGCGTTCACCGAGTTTTATGGCGAATTCAGTCTCAGTCATAGGGCATATATTCCTATTTTATTAGGAATTGTTATATACTAAAAACTAGTAATTTTAGCTCTTGACAAAACAAAATTACTATTTTATTATGAATTTAATGACCGGAGGCGTAATTGATTCCTACTTAATTATGTATCCGGTTAGGCGGAAAGGGATCACTACTACAAAATCTACACACACATATATCATAATATCACCTACAATGATCCCTTTCTATTTTTATGTGAAAGGCAGGTATGAAGATGAAGAATTCTGTTCAATTATATGTTTCCACCATTCTTGCTTTGTTTAGTTCTACACACATTGCGCAGGCGATGATGGTTGATGCTCTTCCGCCTTTTCATAATATAACATTTTCAGCAAAAAATTTAAATACGGACATTAGTCTTAGAAGTGAAGTTTTCGTCCTAAACCCCGAAAATTATAGGAAAAATTTCAGCATAGACTTTAGTCTAGGCTTGCTGATAGAGGGGCATAAAACAGCTAAAACAAAGTATGCCTCCGTGTGCTTTATAACGGATGCGGGGAATTGTACCGGAGCTGCGGGAGTGGGGACAGATGAAGGCCCATCATCTTCCAGCGGAGGTCCTGATTGGGAAATAGATGGCAAAGAGCAGTGTGAACAAAGCGGTTATGATTGTACGCCGTGCCCTGAAGGGCAAAAACCATCGGGTACTTGCCCGTTTGACAGCAGCTGCCACGCCACCTGCGTCAATGCCTGTCCGGTGGAGAATACCTTGACTTGTACCGGAGCAGATGAAAAAGGTGTCGGCGATGCTTGCGACGGATTATATGCCTCGTGCTGCAAGTTGTGCTCGGATTATCCTTATGACGAGATTAAAGCCGGATACGTGCTGACCGATAGCTGTAAAGATTGCGACGGGAATACCCATTATAAATTAAAATGCGATGTCTGGGGACAAGGCTCCGGCATGGGAACCTATTTTGATTGTGGAACTTATGGGGGAGAGAGTGGCAGCGGTAGTTGTACTGATGAGGAAACCGGAGATACTTATTATAAAGAATGTAAGTGTCCGTTGAATCAGGAATGGAATGCATCTAGTAAGGAATGTAAATGTTCAACAAGTTTTAAGTATGACTGTGCCGGTACCAACGATGTAAAGCCTGAGGAAAGTCAGTCTTGTGATGGTAAATATAGTGCTTGTGAATGTCAGAATGGATTTGAGTGGGATGCCGAAAGCGGACAATGCTTGTGTGGAGGAAGTGACTTTTGCGCGATGAACCAAGATTGCGGAGCAATGGGTTATAAACAACAGAGTTGTAGCGGGAGTTTGATTTTGCGTTGTCCGTTTGACTTGAGTTATGTGGTATGCGGAGATTAATAGGCGTTCGGACAATTTTATCTAGCGGCTTAGGGAAGAGTGAATGTGGAGAAGGGTGAGTCGGACAGAGGAAAAGTGCGCGACATCAAGGACGGGCTAAGTGGAGCCAAAGGACAGGGTGATTGCGAAGATGAAATGGAAAGGTGATGGAGAAGATATTGGATAAGGTGAAATGCGACGCTAAGGGAAAGGTGTAGCGCAGAGTTGGACTGAAGATATGAGGTGAAAGTATAATTAGGTAGTCATGTGAAGATGACTAAAGGACTAAGCAACAGGTGAATTATTATAAACCAAAGGGAGATAAAAAGATGAGAACTTATTTGTATTTGAGTACGGCAGTAGCCGGCGTGATAATGGCAACAGGCAATGCTTTGGGGCAATGCGTGGTAACGCAAGACTGTGCGGCAATGGGGTATACCAAAAGCAGTTGTCCGGATGGCAACGGGGTAAAATGCCCGTTTGGTAACTCATGGTTTTGTGTAGATTTATGCGGTAGCGGATATAAATATACTTGCTCGGGTACGGGCTATGCCGGAGGCGTGGGCTCAGCTTGCGGAGGCAAGTATACATCGTGTACTTGTGCCGGCAAATATAGTTGGAATGGCAGTGCTTGTACGGCCTGTGGCAGCAGTTATAAATACACTTGTACAGGGACAGGATACGCCGGTGGTTCAGGTACCGCCTGTGGAGGATATTATACTAAATGTAATTGTGCATCACCATATACGTGGAGTAGTGGCACTTGTAAGTGTGATAGTTCGTATGCTTATGCTTGCTCCGGCACCGGTTACTCCGGTGGTTCTGGTACGGCTTGCGGCGGAAAATATACCGCTTGCACCTGCACCAGCGGCTATGAGTGGAAAAACGGAAGTTGCCAGAAACAAACACAGAATGGAGCAGTTGGCGAGTTGTATTATTGCAATGGCAAAGTTGTTGGTGTACGTGCTACAGGTATGGGCTTCTATGTTGCGTTGAGAGATTTAGGTAGTATGAACTGGACTAGTGCTAATAGCCAATGCCGAAACTACTCATTCTGCGGCAATGTTAAAGGAACCTTGCCGACTAGGGAGCAATTGCTATTAATTTATCAAAATAAATCGCGAGTCAATTCGTTGCTTTCGACAAACGGCGGGACAAAAATGACAAATGGCTGGTATTGGTCGTCTACCGACTACGGTTACAACGGCTACTACGTCGTGGATATGTCCAATGGTAACGTGGCCACCAACGGCTACAACGGCTACGGCGACGACTATGTTCGCCCGGTCCTCGCTTCTTATTAGGTTTTTATCCCTTTATCTCTTTTATTTTCAGCTTCGCTTCAGCGAAGCTGAAAATTTTTGTGCCGAATGTGACTAATATCCTAGGAATAAGAGTGGAGAATCTTATTTGTTTAGTTCTTCTATAATTCTGTTGTAACAATTTTCCCAATTATTAAATATTTCGTTATTCCAAAATCGTAAAATTTTATAACCGTAGTTAGTTAAAGATAAATCTCTTTGGATGTCTTGTGGGTTATCATTATGCTGTCCGCCATCAAGTTCTATGATTAGTTTTTTTTCTAAGCAAACAAAGTCAACAATGTATTTATTGTTGATGATATATTGTCGAGAAAATTTGTAGCCTAGCTGCTTTTTACGCAGTTTATTCCAAACAAATTTTTCTGTTTCAGTTTGATTGTGTCGTAAAGAACGAGCGTTGTTTTGTAGTGATTTTGAGGTTTTCATTTTGTGCCTGCTTTATAATGTTTATAATTTGATTTTATTATAGTTTGTTTGGATTGTATATATTTTTTTATTGGGTAAGAGTGTTTTTTTTATTATGTATTTTAGAAGTTAAAAATGCTCCCCCTTGTTGAATAGGGGGAGTTAGAGGGGGTGAGAAGATAATTTGCGGTGTTTTTTTATGTCTCACCCACCCCGACCCTCCCTATGCAACAGGGAGGGAGGTTATGGTTGTGCCTATGCAACAGGGAGGGAGGTTATGGTTGTGCCTATGCAACAGGGAGGGAGGTTATGGTTGTGCCTAATTATTCACTCTCTTGATAGAGAGGGTTAGTAGATAATTATTATAAGGATGATGATTATCTACTCATCGTGCCATAATTATGACTAGGAGGTTGTTGTAATTAAACTTTTTCTTGTCCCTATTTTTGCCATTAATTAAAAATAGTTATTGAAAGGTATTTTCTTTTTTGTTATAATGATAGCTGTGAAGATAAATGTTGATACAGGTGTTATTATGCAGAAAATGTCGTTTTTACTTTTAGGGACTTCTTTGTCCTTTATTCCTCAAACCTTAAACGCGGCAGAATGTGCGGTGACGGATTGCTCTCTGCTAGGATACACTGATTCTGCTTGCCCAGGGAGCGGCTTAAAATGCCCGTTTGGTGATGGCTGGTATTGTGGCGGAGGAGCAGCCGAAGATTGCATTAAATTAGGTTATGATAAAACTTGTACCGGAGCAGGGGAGAGCGGGAGCGGTGAAACCTGCAACGGCAAATATCAATCCTGCTCTTGCGATTCCAGCTATAAATATACCTGTTCAGGTACCGGCTACGCCGGTGGCACAGGCTCCGCCTGTGGTGGAAAATATACTAAATGTAATTGTGCCTCTCCTTACACTTGGAGTAGTGGGGCTTGCTCTTGTCCAGCTAAGTATAAATACACCTGCACCGGCACCGGTTATTCCGGTGGCTCCGGCACCGCTTGCGGCGGCAAGTACACCTCTTGTACCTGCGCCTCTGGCTATGAGTGGAATGGCAGCAGCTGCCAACAATTAAATGGAGCTCAAGGTGAGCTGTATTATTGCAATGGCAAAGTTGTTGGTGTACGTGCTACAGGTATGGGCTTCTATGTCGCGATGAAAGATTTAGGATATATGGATTGGACTGATGCTAATAGTCAATGCCAAATCTACTCATTCTGTGGTAATGTCAAAGGCACCTTGCCGACTAGGGAGCAATTGCTATCAATTTATCAAAATAAATCACGAGTAAACTCGTTGCTTTCGACAAATGGTGGGACAAAAATGACAAATGACTGGTATTGGTCGTCTACCCGCAACGGCGACTACGACTACTACCTCGTGAGTATGTCCAATGGTAGTGTGTACTACTACTACTACACCAACAACTTCTATGTTCGCCCGGTCCTCGCTTCTTATTAGGTTTTTATCCCTTTACTCGGGGATGGTTAGAAAACTTAGATGTTTGGGGAATGGTGGTTGGTTATAAGCTAAAGCAAAATATAACTTTTTTATTGCTAGCCTTGAAGACTAAGCTTTAAGTTAAGTCTGATTGTTTTATGCAGAATGTGGAGGAAAACTATAAATAGTTGACTTTGCTTGATTTCGTGCTATTTTGCCCTCAAGAGAGGGTAAAATGTCTAATGAACCAACGGTAAAATTGTCTTTATGGTGCTTAGTGAAAGATACGCTAAATTGGAGTGCGTCTCAAAAGGGTTTGTTTTGGGGGAGCGCGGCTTTGGTGTGGGCATTTTTATCGATGGGTTTTTGTTGGCTCGGCGGGTGGAGCAACTCGTGGTTTTTGTTGTGGTTGGCCGTGTTTTATTATTTTTGGTATGGATTTGTGCGCTTGGCTTTGGGGCGTGATAAATTCTGGGAAGTAAAAAATTTGTGGTCAACGCTAATCCCTTTTACACGGATATTGTTTATTGCCTTTGTGGTGGCAACTTTGTTTGTGTTGATTCCGTTTGCTCCGTATGTGATGGATGTGCCGGTCGAGGTGAAGGAAAATTATTCGTATTTTCAGCAGCGTTATATGCAGGACTCAGATGCTTATGATTTGGTTTTAAACATTGGGTTGATTTTGGCTTTGCCGGTGGTGTTTATTAGGCCGGTAATGGCTTGGTTCGCGGCCTGCTTGGGGCGGAGTTGGTCGATGATGACCGCATGGGAAAAAACACGCGGACTGTATTTTTTGATGTGTGTATTGGCGCTGCTGGCAGATGCCGCTTTTTGGGCATTGCGCTATGCGGTGATAACTTGGGCAATACCCTGTGTGGTGGTGTGGGTTGTGGCCGCGCCGTTGGTGGTATTTGCCGTGCTGTTGTTGCTCAGAATGTATGCGGTGTTATATGCCGCAGTTTAAGCCTGAGTGTTGGCTAGCTCCAGAAATTCAGTTTCAGTTAAAATCTTGATGCCAAGTTCTTGAGCCTTTGTGGCTTTGGAGCCGGCGTCAGCCCCCATAATTACGTAATCAGTCTTGGCGGAAACCGAGCCGGATACCTTGGCGCCTAAGCTTTGGGCTTTGGCTTTGGCCTCAGAGCGAGTTAAATGCTCTAACGTGCCGGTGAAGACTAATGTCTTGCCGGAGAAAGGAGTGTTGGAGGCTGAGGTATCAACATAGTCATCAATGCTGATTTCTTGCAGAAGCTCGTAAATTGTGTTTTGGTTATGCGGCTCTTGGAAAAACTCAACAATATCGGTTGCCATAGAGGGGCCGATGCCGTCAATGGATACCAAGGGGCCGGTTTCTTTGGCTAACATATCAGACATAAAATGCTCAAATTTGCCATAGTGTTTGGACAGCAGTAGAGCCGTGGCTGCGCCGACTTGGCGAATTCCCAAAGCATAGATGAAACGCGGCATGGAAATATGGCGCTTGGCGTTGATGGCTTTGAACAAGTTATCAACGGATTTTTTGCCCCAACCGGCTCGTTGTTCCAGATGCAGAACTGAACCTTTTTGATTGGCAAAAAGGTCATCGGCGGTGTTGCGTTGTTCCAGAGTGAAAATATCAACCGGAGTACGGATAATGCCTTCTTTATAAAAGTCTTCAATGATGCTACTGCCGAGGCCGGCAATGTCAAAAGCTTCGCGGCTGACAAAGTGGATAAGCCGTTCTTGGGCTTGGGCAGGGCAGGTGAGCCCTCCGGTGCAACGACGGGCGACTTCGTCCTCTTCTCGGATGGCATGGGCACCGCAGACCGGACAGCGATCCGGAAAGATAAAAGGTTTAGAATCCTGCGGGCGCTTATCAAGCAAAACACCAACTACTTGCGGAATGACATCGCCGGCACGTTGGATGATAACGGAATCGCCGATGCGGATGTCTTTGCGCTTGATTTCATCTTCATTATGCAGCGTGGCGTGAGAAACAATTACGCCGCCGACGTTGACAGGTTCAAGGTCTGCAACAGGGGTCAGAGTGCCGGTGCGCCCGACTTGAATGCGAATGTCTTGAATGGTGGTGATGGCTTGCTCGGCCGGAAACTTGTGAGCAATGGCCCAGCGGGGGGTGCGGGTCAAAAATCCTAAGCGCTCTTGGAGGGCTATATCGTTGACTTTATAAACAATGCCATCAATATCATAAGCCAGAGAGGCGCGTTGCTCCATGAGCTGATTGAAGTTGTTTTCAATATCTTGCAAGTTATGGCAGAGGTGATTGAGCGGATTAATCGGAAAGCCCCATTCTTTTAAGTGCTCAAAAAAATCAGCCTGCGAATCCCACATGCGGGTGGAGACTTCTCCCCAGGTATAAGCAAAAATGCTTAAGTTGCGCTCGGCGGTAATGCGCGAATCCAATTGGCGTAGAGAACCGGCGGCGGCGTTGCGCGGGTTGGCAAAGGTTTTTTTGCCTTCAGCGGCGTATTTTTCATTAATGGCAAAAAAGTCAGCTTTGGACATATATACTTCACCGCGGACTTCAAGTACATCAGGATAATTACCGTGCAGAGTTTGCGGAAGTTGTTTGATGGTCTTTAAGTTGGCGGTGATATCTTCACCTAAAACACCGTCGCCGCGGGTGGCTCCCTGAACGAATCGACCTTGCTCATAACGCGCGGAAAAAGACAAGCCGTCAATCTTGGGTTCGGCCATAAAAACAATATCAGATGATGTGTTGAGAAAACGCTTGACGCCCATTACAAAATCATCAACTTCAGCGATGGAAAAAACATCACCCAGAGAGAGCATCGGAAAGCGGTGTTTGACTTTGGCGAATCCGCTTTGCAAGGGGGCGCCGATTTTTTTAGAGGGGCTGTCAGCGCGAATCAGCTC
>CALXWI010000019.1 GCA_944392325.1 uncultured Alphaproteobacteria bacterium
TATCTCCGCAACAATTGGTTTCAGTCGCGACAGCTTTGATTCCGTTCTTGGAAAACGATGATGCTAACCGTGCGTTGATGGGTGCAAATATGCAGCGCCAAGGCGTGCCTTTGCTGCGTTCGGAAGCTCCGCTCGTGGGTACTGGTATGGAAGCCAGAGTGGCTAAAGATTCCGGTGCTACCGTGGTGGCTAAGTATGATGGTATTGTTGATGCCGTTGATGCTAACCGTATCGTGGTTCGTTCAAAGAGCGAAGATGTGGCTGATGCCGGTGTCGAAATCTACAAATTGCAGAAGTTCCGCCGTTCAAACCAAAATACATGCATTAACCAAGTTCCGTTGGTTAAGGTCGGTGATGAGGTTAAGGCCGGTGATATTATCGCTGATGGTCCGTGTACCGATATGGGTGAGCTGGCTTTGGGCCGCAACCTGTTGGTAGCCTTTATGCCGTGGAATGGTTTGAACTATGAAGATGCTATTTTGCTCTCGGAGAGAATTTCACGCGATGATGTCTTGACCTCTTTGCATATTGAAGAATTTGAGGTTATGGCTCGTGATACCAAACTCGGTCAGGAAGAGATTACTCGCGATATTCCTAACGTTGGTGAAGAAGCTTTGCGCAACCTTGATGAAACCGGTATTGTGTACATCGGTGCTGAAGTTAAGGCCGGTGATATCTTGGTTGGTAAGGTTACGCCGAAGGGTGAATCTCCGGTTACGCCTGAAGAAAAGCTCTTGCGCGCCATCTTTGGTGAAAAAGCATCTGATGTTCGTGATACGTCATTGCGCGTTCAACCGGGTATTGAAGGTATTGTGGTTGATGTTCATGTGTTCTCTCGCCGCGGGGTGGAGAAAGATGAACGTGCTTTGTCTATCGAACAGGAAGAAATTTCTCAGTTGGCTAAAGACCGCGATGATGAGTTGGCGATTATTCGTCGTAACGCAGAGGCTCGTTTGAAGTCTATGCTGATGGGCCACAAAGTGGTTGATGCTCCGAAAGGAATTGCTAAAAATGCGGTAATCTCTGAGGAAGTATTAGCTGCGGTTCCGTCTTCGCAATGGCGCAAGATTGTGGTCAAAGACGAAGAAGTAATGGCTAAGGTCGAGGAATTTTTGGCGGCTTTGGATGCCAGATTGGAAAAAGTGCAGAAGCATTTTGAAGATAAGGTAGAGAAAGTTCAACGTGGTGATGATTTGTTGCCGGGTGTATTGAAGATGGTCAAAGTCTTTATTGCAACCAAGCGTAAAATTCAATCAGGTGATAAAATCGCCGGACGCCATGGTAACAAAGGTACAATTTCTCGTGTATTGCCGTTGCAGGATATGCCGTATATGGAAGATGGTACTCCGGTTGATATCGTGTTGAACCCGCTCGGTGTGCCGTCTCGTATGAACGTCGGTCAAATTTTGGAAACACACCTTGGTTGGGCAGCCAAAGAGCTTGGTAAACAGCTCAATGAGATGTGTGAGCAGTACAAAAAAGGCGAGAAAACCATTGATGAACTGAATGCTAAACTCAGAGAAATTTATGGTGATAAGCAATATAAACGTGATATCGAGCCAATGAATGAGGCTGAGAAGTTGGAAATGATTTCTAACCTCAAGAACGGTGTGCCGACAGCTACTCCGGTATTTGATGGTGCATCAGGTGATGATATTAACCATATGTTGTCAATGGCCGGATTGCCGACTTCAGGTCAGATTGATTTGTATGACGGACGTACCGGTGAGAAGTTTGACCGTAAGGTTACGGTAGGTATCATTTATATGATTAAACTGCACCACATCGTTGATGAAAAAATGCACGCTCGTTCGGTTGGTCCGTACTCTTTGGTTACGCAGCAGCCTTTGGGTGGTAAAGCTCAGTTCGGTGGACAACGTTTCGGCGAAATGGAAGTTTGGGCTTTGCAGGCTTATGGTGCGGCTTATACCTTGCAAGAAATGTTGACGGTTAAATCAGATGACGTCAGCGGTCGTACCAAGGTATATGAGGCTATTGTCCGCGGTGACGACAGCTTTGAAGCCGGTGTACCTGAGTCCTTTAACGTTTTGGTTAAAGAAATTAAGTCTTTGTGTCTCAATGTTGAGATGTTGAACGAAGAAGTTTAAGGCTAAGGAGTTTTGCTAATATGAATGATATTATGAAGTATTTTGGTCAACAGGTATCAGGTGATTCCTTTGACAAAATCAGAATCTCAATCGCTTCGCCTGAACAGATCCGTTCATGGTCTTACGGTGAGGTAAAAAAACCGGAAACGATTAACTATCGTACCTTTAAACCGGAAAGAGATGGTTTGTTCTGTGCACGTATTTTTGGTCCGGTAAAAGACTATGAATGCTTGTGCGGAAAATATAAACGTATGAAATATCGCGGTATCGTATGCGAAAAGTGCGGTGTTGAAGTTACGTTGTCAAAAGTGCGTCGTGAAAGAATGGGCCATATTGAACTGGCTGCGCCGGTTGCTCATATTTGGTTCTTGAAGTCTTTGCCGTCACGTATTGCGACTTTGACCGATATTCCGATGAAGTCTTTGGAAAGAGTTTTGTATTTCGAGAGCTACATCGTAATTGAACCGGGGTTGACACCTTTGGCGGTTAATGAGCTGTTGACGGAAGAACAGTATCAGGAAGCTATTGATGAGTATGGTGAAGATTCTTTCCGCGCCGGTATTGGTGCTGAGGCTATTCGGGAGATTTTGGCGTCTATTGATTTGGAAGCTGAAAGAGCTGAAATCAGAGCTGAACTCAAAGATAATGCTTCAGAAGCTAAGCGTAAAAAGTTGGTTAAACGTTTGAAGTTGATTGAGGACTTTATTAACTCAAACACCAAGCCGGAATGGATGATTTTGACCGTATTGCCGGTTATTCCGCCTGAGTTGCGTCCGTTAGTACCGTTGGATGGCGGTCGTTTTGCAACGTCAGATTTGAACGATTTGTATCGTCGTGTGATTAACCGTAACAATCGTTTGAAACGCTTAATCGAACTGCATGCTCCGGATATTATCATCCGCAATGAAAAGAGAATGCTGCAAGAGGCGGTTGATGCTTTGTTTGATAACGGTCGTCGGGCTCGTGCCATTACCGGTACCAATAAGCGTCCGTTGAAGTCTTTGTCTGATATGCTCAAAGGTAAACAAGGTCGTTTCCGTCAGAACTTGCTCGGTAAACGTGTTGACTACTCCGGTCGTTCAGTTATTACGGTTGGTCCGGAACTCAAGTTGCATCAATGCGGCTTGCCGAAGAAGATGGCGCTAGAGCTCTTTAAGCCTTTTGTTTATGCTAAGTTGGAACTCTATGGACATGCTACAACCATTAAGGCGGCTAAGCGTATGGTTGAAAAAGAGCGTCCGGAAGTTTGGGATATCCTGGAAGAAGTTATTCGTGAGCATCCGGTTATGTTGAACCGTGCGCCGACTTTGCACCGCTTGGGTATTCAGGCTTTTGAACCGGTTTTGGTTGAAGGTAAAGCTATTCACCTGCACCCGCTGGTATGTACCGCATTTAACGCGGACTTCGATGGTGACCAAATGGCGGTTCACGTTCCGTTGTCAGTTGAAGCTCAGCTGGAAGCTCGTGTCTTGATGATGTCTACCAACAATATTTTGTCTCCGGCATCAGGTAAGCCGATTATCGTGCCGTCTCAAGATATGGTATTGGGTATTTATTATCTGACTTATGAAGCTGATGGTATGATCGGTGAAGGTTCGGTCTTTGCGGACTTTAATGAAGTACAAATGGCTTTGGATGCCAAAACCGTTGATTTGCACGCTAAAATTAAGTGCCGTATGGAATATGTTAATGATGCCGGTGAGGTAAAATACGGTATTGTTGATACTACTCCGGGACGAATCATCGTATCGCAGATTTTGCCGAAGCACAAAAACGTGCCGTTCTCTTTGGTTAACCGTTTGGTTAAGAAGAAAGAAATCGGTGAAATTATTGATACCGTTTATCGTCATTGCGGACAGAAAGAAACCGTATTGTTTGTTGATAAAATCATGACTTTGGGCTTCACCAATGCTTGTAAGGCCGGTATTTCGTTCGGTAAAGACGATTTGATTGTACCGGAAGCTAAAAAGCAGTTGGTAGCTGAAACCGAAGCTCAGGTTAAAGAGTTTGAACAACAGTATCAGAACGGTTTGATTACCAAGGGTGAAAAGTACAATAAAGTCGTTGATATTTGGGCGGCTTGTACGGATAAAGTGGCAGATGAGATGATGAAGAACATCTCAAAAACCGACCATGGTTATATCAACTCCGTATATATGATGGCTCACTCCGGTGCGCGTGGTTCGGCAGCACAAATGCGTCAGGTTGCCGGTATGCGTGGTTTGATGTCGAAACCGAATGGTGAGATTATTGAACAGCCGATTATTTCTAACTTTAAAGAAGGTTTGACCGTGTTAGAGTACTTTAACTCTACCCACGGTGCGCGTAAAGGTTTGGCCGATACCGCTTTGAAGACTGCAAACTCCGGTTATTTGACACGTCGTTTGGTTGATGTGGCTCAAGATGTGGTTGTTACCGAGAGTAACTGCGGTACCGAAAGAGGTATTATTGTTCGTCCGGTGGTCGATGGCGGTAATGTTATCGTATCTATCGGTGAGCGTATTTTGGGTCGTACCATTCAAGAGGATATTGTTCACCCTGAAACCGGTGAAGTGCTGGTTAAGAAAGGCAAGCTGATTGATGAAAACGATGTTGAAGTTGTTGAAGCTGCTGGTGTTGAACAGGTTAAAATCCGTTCAGTCTTGACTTGTGAGGCTGAGCATGGTGTTTGTGCCGCTTGTTATGGTCGTGACTTGGCTCGTGGTACTCCGGTTAATATCGGTGAGGCTGTCGGTGTTATTGCTGCTCAGTCAATCGGTGAGCCGGGTACTCAGTTGACGATGAGAACCTTCCACATCGGTGGTGCGGCTTCTAAATCAGCTGAGCAGGCTTCAGTTGAAGTACCGTTTGCCGGTGTATTGAAACTTGACAATGCTCATATGGTTACTAACAGCGAAGGTCATGGTTTGATTTTGTCACGCAACTGTGAAATCGTGATTGAAGATGCTAACGGTCGTGAAAAATCACGCCACCATGTTCCTTATGGTACCAAGATTTTGGTTGCTGAAGGTGCCAAGGTTAAAAAAGGTCAGAAAGTGGCTGAATGGGATCCGTTTACAATTCCGGTTATTACTGAAAAAGCCGGTATTGTGGAACAGGTTGACCTTATCAATAACTTGTCGGTTAAAGAATCTGTTGATGAAACAACCGGTATTGTATCTAAGGTGGTTATTGATTGGCGTTCAAATTCAGCAAGCTCAAACCTCAAACCGAGCATTATGTTGAAGGATAAGAAGGGTAATTTTGTTACCTATGATAACGGCAAGGAAGTTCGTTATTATCTGTCGGCTGATGCTATCTTGACCGTAGATAACGGTACGGAAGTTCAGGTCGGTGATGTTATTGCCAGAATTCCGAGAGAGAGCTCTAAGACTAAAGATATTACCGGTGGTTTGCCGCGTGTGGCTGAGTTGTTTGAAGCTCGTCGTCCGAAAGATCCGGCAATCATCTCTGATATTGATGGTGTAGTTGAGTTTGGCAAAGACTATAAAGCTAAGCAGCGGATTACCGTTGTGCCGGCCAAAGGTGAGCCTTTAGAATATTTGATTCCGAAGGGACGTCATTTGGTTGTTCAAGAAGGCGATGTAGTCAAGAAAGGCGATATGCTGGTTGAAGGTACTCCGGCTCCACATGATATCTTGCGTGTGTTGGGTGTTGAAAAACTGGCTGAATATCTGGTTAAAGAGGTTCAGGATGTATATCGTCTGCAAGGTGTTAAGATTAACGATAAGCACATTGAAGTAATTGTATCACAGATGTTGAAGAAAGTTGAAATTACCAATCCGGGTGATACGACATTCCTCATCGGTGAGCAAGTTGATCGTGATATCTTTGAAGCGGAAAATGCTAAAGTAGAGGCTGAAAACGGTAAGCCTGCAGTAGCTGATCCGGTACTCTTGGGTATTACGAAGGCTTCATTGCAGACTAAGTCGTTTATCTCGGCAGCATCATTCCAAGAGACAACTCGCGTGCTGACTGAAGCTGCAGTTGAAGGTAAGATTGATGACTTGACCGGACTGAAAGAAAACGTCATCGTTGGACGTTTGATTCCGGCCGGTACCGGTACAGTTCTGCGTTCTTTGCGCCGTGTGGCTGCTCAGAATGATAAGGAAATTCAGGAACTGAAAGCCGAGGAAGAGCAGGAAAAAGCCAAACTTAAGGCTGAACAGGCTTAAGTTGAAAGTTTAGACTTGAAGTTTGAACTGGAGGGAAGGTAGAGAAATCTGCCTTCCTTTTTTTGATTGACAAAAAGATATTTTTTTGTATGGTAAAGATAGTTAAGAATTATTGTGTTACTAAAATTATGGTTGCTTATGTCAGAATTAGAAAAGTTTTTGTTGGTTTTTCTGGGGGTGATAGTTTGTATTGGCTTCGCTTTGGTGATAGATAAGTACCGAGAGCTGGTAAGACTTAGAAAAGCTTATGATGCCAAAGTGCGACAATATGAAGTTACTCATGATGCATTGTCTTCTTTGCTGCAAGAGCTGAGCCAAGAGGAACTTAAGGTTCGTTTGGAAAAGTATGCTCAAATAGTTAGTGATTTGAGTGAGTCTCCGGTAGAAAATGCAGAGCTTATTGAAGTCTATGGGCTTTTGTTTAAGGAAATTCAACTTCAGCTATCAAGCCTTGAAGGAAAAGGGTCTCATTTTGATACGAGATATTATTTGTGAAAAGGTCGGAAATATTCCGGCTTTTTTTATGTGGGGTGATGAGTAGGATAATGGGCCTTATGAAAAATGAAAATGGGAAATTTTGTCATTTAAATTTAAATGAGTCGTTTTTTGGGTAAAAAAGACTTGATTTTATTGTGAGCAACGTGTAAGACTTAAGGTGTTAAGGTATTATGAATATTTATTATGGAAACAAACAGAAAAGGTGCCAATCTGAAGAATAGTAAGATGACACCGGCGCAGACAAAAGCTGCTTATGAAAAGGAGTTGTTGCTTGCGGCCATTAAAAAAATTATTGGGTCGGCCAAGTATAAGGGGCCGTTGATTATTTTTGATGTGCGGGATGCAAGCCTTTGTGATAAGGAAATTGACCGTACATGGCGTAAAGACATTATTGCTCTGTTGGCGGATTATATTTGCCATTTTGAGCAGATGAATTCTCTGATTTTGGCGGATGATCATCGGGATATTCAGTTCTTTTCAAATCGGGATATTTGTGATATCTTGCGAGGAAAGTTTGAAGATTTGCGGTGGCCGGCAGTATTGGTAAATGCTAAGCGATTGATTCCGATGGCTCGTAATTTTGAAGAAGCTTATGGTATGACAGCGGCTTCTCATTGTGCAGATAAAGGTTATTGCTTTACATTGTTGCAGATGAATTCGGTGCCTATTTCGTACGGAAAACCAGATGGCGGGCGAGTTTATGGAATTGAGAACTATTTGCCGGATATCTTGTATTGGGTAATGGAAACAGTGGTTGATAAAAACCTGTATTATCCGCCTTTGTATAATTCGGAGCGTCCGTTGTGGAATGATTTGTCGGCTAGGACAGTTGCCTCTCCGGGAATGTTGAAGTACCAGCAGGTGTGGCATAAGCTGTTGCCGGTAGATTAAACGGATAAAAAAGCGTTTTATGAGTGACAAAGAGGCTCATAGGACGCTTTTTTTGTAACAAAAGGTTCATAATTTTAGGGCTTGCCCCGACTCGGATTTTGTGGTACAGTATAAATGTAAACGTTATTATTAACAAAAAATTATTATCATATTATGGAAACAAAAAATAAAAAAACAGCAGCAGAGAGAAAAGGTAATAAGAAGTCTTTAACATCAGCAGTTCGCCGTGTGATTAGAGATAGACAGGTGTTTGACGATTTTGCTATGTTGGCAGAGTTGTATGTAACACCGCTCAGCTGCTAGGAAATTGAGAAGGCTCTCTATTTTTTATATAAAATTTTTTATATAAAAAAGGGAGCCTTTCTCTATTTTAAAAAGCGGAAGAGATGATGACGGTGAGAGGGGTAGAGGGGAGATTAGGGGAAGGAGAAAGAAGAGATAAAGGGGCAGTATAGATGACCTATTTGTTTGCTTATGATAATAATGAATTATTGTCTCATTTATCAAAAGATGCTTGGGGTAGAAGATGGTTGACGGATGAGCAGGAATATAAGCAAAAGTATCATAAAATGAAGATGCTTAAATATAGCTCCTTTGTGCTGCCGGAAGTGTTGGCTGATGAAGTCATTGTCAATTATATATGCCAATCGTCATTGAAGTAAAAACAAACCCTCGAATCTTTTGCTGATTCGGGGGTTTGTTGTAATAAAAAGCCCCGTATTATTAACGGGGCTGATTGATTAGCGACGACGCAGAAAAGACGGAATTTCAAGGTTCATCTTTTCATCAGGTTCGGCACTGTCAGAAAATGACGGAGCTACCTGCTCGTAGCGCTCGTAACTTTCTTTGAGCTTTTTGCGGTTGCGCTTGGCGATAGAAAAGCCGGTAACGCGCTCAATTAAAGTTGGGGTGTATTCTTCATCATCGTCTTCAACAATCAATTTCTCAGGCTCTTCAGCGGCCGGTTTGGGGCTGAAAGTGCTGACATTTTGATTGGGGAAGAGTTCGGGTTCTTCTTCAAGCTGTTTGACAGTGGTCTTGGCGGTGAAAACATTTTCATTAGAAGACAAAATGTTTTCAAGCTGAGCACTGGCGCTGGCGTCTTCCGGTTTGTTGTTGATGATGGCTTTGAACAAAGATGACGCTTTAGGCATTTCAGCAATGACTTCGGAGTTATCTAAGGGGTTAGAAAACTCGGTTGATGGAATGTCTTGCTGAAGGGGGGCTTGAGCTTGGGGTGCCGGGGCAGCAGAAGGAGCCGGAGAAGTTTCTTCAATGCTGGGAGCAGTCGAAGTTTCTGCAGTTTCTGCTTCAGATGTTTGCGGCATTTCAATTACGATGCTTTCAGCCTTGAAAGAGGTTTCGGCAACAGGTGTTGGTTCAGGTTCAACGGCAACAGGTTTGGTGGCAGAGAACTTTTCTAAGGTAGAATCGAGTTCTGCGCTCGGAGTGACCGGAGCTTCAACCGTCTTTAAGGAATAGCTTTGCTCAATGTAGCTGGCAATTTTGGCAGCTTGAGGTTGGCGAGGAGCGGCAGCTTTGCCTTCGCCGATGCCGGTGGCTACAATAGAAACTCTGATTTTGCCGCCCAAAGATTCATCAAAGCTGGAGCCAAAGATGATGTTGGCTTCTTCATCGACTTCTTCTTTAATACGGCTGGCGGCTTCATCAATCTCAAACAAGGTGATGTCAAGGCCACCGGTGATGTTGATTAAAACACCTTTGGCGCCGTGCATATCGCAATCATCAAGCAGCGGATTGGAAAGGGCTTGTTCGGCCGCTTTGACGGCGCGGTCTTCACCTTCGGCCTCGCCGGTACCCATAATGGCTTTGCCTTTGTCTTGCATAATGGATTTGATGTCGGCAAAGTCAAGGTTGATTAAGCCAGGCATCATCATCAAGTCGGTAATGGATCGTACGCCAGAATACAAAACGTTGTCCGCCATTACAAAGGCATCAGCCAGAGTGGTCTTTTTGTCAGCGATGCGGAAAAGGTTTTGGTTGGGGATGATGATGATACTGTCTACTGATTTAGTAAATTCTTCAACGGCGGCTTCAGCGGTTTCCATACGTTTGCGGCCTTCAAACTGGAAAGGTTTGGTGACTACGCCGATGGTTAAAATCCCTTTGTCTTTGGCCAAACGGGCAACTACAGGTGCTGCGCCGGAGCCGGTACCGCCGCCCATGCCGGCAGTGATGAAGACCATATTGGAGCCTTCAATCTCTTTTTCAATTTCTTCTTTGGCTTCTTCGGCGGCCATCTTGCCGACTTCCGGACGAGCGCCGGCGCCCAAACCTTGAGTGGTTTGCAGACCTAATTGAATCTTGCGGCTGGCTGATGAATGTGCCAAGGCTTGAGAATCGGTGTTGGCGACGATAAAGTCAACACCTTCTAAGTTTTGGGCTATCATATTATTAACGGCATTTCCGCCGCCGCCGCCCACGCCGATAACTGAAATGCGCGGCTTTAAGTGGGTGATACTGGTTTCTGGTACGGCAAGCTTGATAGACATTGGTGTTTATTCTCCAAAAATGTTTTTTTTAAGTTGGCTTTAGTATGGCAAGAATTAATTAAATATTGGTTAGCATTGAAATTTATCTGAAGATTTTTTTGTTTGACTTTGGGGATTATATGTATTAAATTTATTTTGTCTAGATTATTACTGTTAAAATTATTATGGTTATGAAAAATTTTTTATTAGGTTTGGTTAGCGGAATAGGCGCTACTCTTGCAGTATGGAAAATGGTGCGATATCGGTCGAACCGGATATCCTGCCTCTGCTTTGACAAAAATAACTATAATCCTTTGAAGCCATATTTCTATGAAGGAAAAGTGGTAGGGATTAAGTTTGAAAATGTGGTATTTGCTTTGCATGATGCTCCTTGTAAGCTTGATTATAATGCTGCGCGCAGATATTGTAAAACGCAATATATCGGTGAGAAAAAATGTTGTTTGCCCAAGGCCGGCATGGAGGAATATATACCGCAAGTATTTGAGGAATTAAATGCGATGTTGGTTAAATGGGGCGGAGAACCTCTTAAAGCCAAGAAAAACGAAGGTTACTGGGCTGATGGCGTGGGTGGACTGGCGTGGATTATTGATTTTAATACTGGGGATAATGATTATTATAATTACGATGAGGAAGCTTATGTGCGGCCGGTTATTTTTTGGGAAGATTAAAAATAAAAGCCTTGAGTGTTGGAGCTCAAGGCTTTTGGGTTTTAAAAGTTTTGTTTCATCCAGCCAAATATTTTGCCAAAGCTGGTGCCGCTGTGTGCCGGCTTGTTGATGATTTTGCCGGGTTTCTTTTCAGAGTAGTTGAGGGCAAATTGCAATAAGCCAACCGCGGTGGAAAAAGCTGGATTGTATAGGTTATCAGGCAAGTTGAGTACATTGCGCGGTTTGCCAAGGCGAACTTGCTTATCGAGAATCATACCGGCAACATCGCGAATCCCAGATAAGTGACTGCCGCCGCCGGTCAAGACAACGCGGTGGCTGCTGTTGCCACGGAGGCCGTGTTCGTCAAGCTTGTGATTGACAAGTTCAAAAATCTCTTCAATACGAGGAGTAATAATGCTGATTAATTCGGCTTTAGGGACTTGTTTGATGGAGCTGTCATCTTCCTCCCCTACCGGATAGACATTGATGGTTTCTTCTTTGTCTTTGCTGGTTAAAAAGGCGCAACCGTGCAGAGTTTTGAGCCGTTCAGCGTGAGTGAAAGAAGTAGTTAAGCCCCAAGCAATGTCGTTGGTAACATTATTGCCGCCGACAGGTAAGGCCGAAAAGTATGTCGGGTGACCGTGTTTGAAGGAGCAAATGCTGGTGGTGCCGCCACCAATATCAACAATGGTGGCGCCTAGCTCCATCTCGTCTTCAACCAAGCAGGAAAGCCCCGAGGCATAAGCTGAGAAAGCTTTTTCGGCAATCTCAAGATGGGCGTTCTCTATTACGGTGTTGATGTTGCGGAACATAATGTCCGGAATGAGGCCGAGCAAGATATCTACCGAGAGGTTCTCACCAAAAATGTTGCGCGGGTCTTTGATTTCTTCTCCGCCATCACAGCGATAGCTCATCGGTAGGCAGTGAATCAGCTCATTGCCTTCAACGTTGATTTTATGGATACCTTTTTCAATGACTTTGTTGATGTCGACTTCACTTATCGGGCGGTTTTTGTTGATAGAAATAGAGGCGCTTTTGATGACGCTTTTAATCTTGTCACCCGAAACATTGACAATAACGCGATCAATACGTTCGTTGGCCATTTGCTCGGCGGTTTCAACCGCGTTGCAAACCGAAAGCGTGGCTTGGTTGATGTCGGTGATGATGCCGTTTTTGATGCCTTTGGAGGCATTATAACCATATCCGACGACATTGATTCTTTTATCTCGGCTAATCTTGGCGATGATGCAGCAGACTTTGGACGAACCAATATCTAATGCAGCTACGGTGGTTAGTCGATTAAATGAATGAGTCACTTCTATCACCTCTAAAGTTTACTTTCTTTTACTGATTTTAAGCGCTTGGCTTTTTGGGAGCCGGATTTTTCTATCTTTACTATCACTTTTCCCGGTAATCGTAAATCAATGTTGGTTAATTTACGTTTAAGAATATTCTTGCTTTCATTTAATTTATGCAATTTTTTCCATGCAGCGGCGATATCTTGCTCAGGAAGCTTGACGGTGATGCCGTGAGTGATGTCATCTAAAATGATGTCCCAGCGGCGCTCAGAGATAAAGTTGGCGGCTTTGATACGCTTGAATATATCACTCCCATCATCAATAATGGCTAAAAGCTCGTTGATATGTTCAGGAGCGCCGGCGCCGACAATCAGCAGCAGAGGTTTGTCTGGAACATAATCGGCTTCAATAACATTGCCGTCTTCACCAATGGGGTGAAAACGCTCATTAAACTGCCAGAGGCATTTGACGTGGTATTCATCAATGGTAATATGAACCGTGTTGGGGAAGAAACTGCGGCTGACTTTGGCGCTTTTGACCCAAGGTAATTGTTCAACGTTATAGCGAATCTGCTCCAGATCAAGCTGCATTATGTTATCATCACGCGAAATGCCAGCGGCTTGGTTGAGCTCATCTATGCCGGTACGGCGGCGGCCTTCGATGATGACATCGTTAACTTTGAAACCAAGTTGACCGCTCAGCATATAAAAGGAATCTTGCAGGCTGAGGAGCTGTTTGTTGATGAGGTCGGTCTTGATGGTGACGGTGATGGAGGCCAAAAACAGGATAATCCCTAAAATTATGGCATTGCCCAGCATACGATAAGGCCATTCGCACGGCAGGTAGACTTGCGGGGGCAAGGTTTGCGCCGTGGGGGCTGGTTGCGGTGGTATGTTGAGCTGTACCTTGGTCATGGTGTTAGAGCTTTTTTCCGATGCGGTTGACTTCCCATTCAAGGGTGACAGAGGTGTGGGCTTGGACTTGTTTGATAATTTGTTCTCCCAGAGATTCAATATCAGCGGCGGTAGCGCTGCCGTTGTTTATCAAAAAGTTGCAATGGATGTCAGATACCTGAGCTCCGCCGCAGCTTAAATGGTCACAACCGGACTGTTTGATGAGCTCCCAAGCTTTATGGCCTTCCGGATTTTTGAAAGTGGAGCCTGCCGTACGCACATTATGCGGCTGAGATTTGAGGCGGCGGTTCTTTTGGTCGGTAATGATTTCTAAAATATGTTGCGGAGAATCCGGCTGAACGCGGAAGCTGATGGAGGTGATTATCCAATCAGCGGGAAAACGGCTGTGGCGGTAGCTTAAGTGCAGGTCATCAACGCTGATAGTTTGGCGGTGCCCTTGGCGGTCAAATATGGTGGCAGAGGTGATGAACTCTTTTACCTCGTGACCAAAACAGCCGGCATTGGTTTTGACTGAGCCGCCAATACAGCCAGGGATACCTGATAAAAATTCAAGCCCGCCGATGGAGTGTTTGAGCATAATTTTTTGGAGCTCAATATTGCGCAAGCCGCAGCCGCAGGTCAAGATGTTGTCTTGGAGGTGGTAGCTTTTGAAAGCCGGAGAATCGAGCTTGATGGTGACGCCGTCAAGCCCGCCGTCACGAACCAGCAGGTTGGAACCGCCGCCGATGGTAAACAACGGAATGTCGCTAGGACATTGTTGCAAAAAGTGGCTGAGGTCATCCTCATCTTGCGGAATAAACATTACTTCAGCCGGACCGCCAACGGCAAACCAGGTGTGGCGGCTAAGCGGCTCATGGGGTTTATAAGTCCCTTGGACGGAGGGCAAGCGGGAAAGTAAATCAGCTTGACTCATGGCGAAATCCTATTGCTCCTGCGGGTGGTTCAAAATGTTTTGCTCAAGGGCATCAGCTAAGCGAGAAGCGGCATCAGTGATGGCTACTTTTTTGCTGTTGGTGGACAGAGCTTGCAATTTTTGCGGAGAGTTTATCAACTCACGGAGGAGCTCGGTCAGCCCTTGGGCGGTGAAGTCTTTTTGCTCAACCAAAATAGCGCCTTTGATATCAGAGAGTTCTTGTGCGTTGGTCTTTTGGTGATTGTCGGCAGCGGTGGGGAGCGGTACCAAAATCGAGGGAATGCCTACTGCGGCAATCTCGGATACGGAAGAGGCTCCGGCGCGTGAGATAATCAGTTGTGAGTTGGCGTAAAGCTCTGGCATGTTATCAAAAAAATGTGAAATGGTGCTTTGGCAGGGAATGTCTTTATAAACATCTTTGAGAAAGTCAACATCGTCTTGGCGGCATTGTTGAATGACACTCAAACGGCTGCAGATATCGTTACCTAAGTTAGCAATGGCGGAGGGAATAATATCACTAAAAATGCGACAGCCTTGGGAGCCTCCCATTATCAAAATCTGAAATTTACCATCCTGAGGAAGGGGGTAGGTCTTAGAATGAAGGTCCGCAATTGAGGCGCGAATAGGCATACCGGTTAGGACGGTTTTGATATTTTGCGGAGTGTATTTGACTTTACGGAAGCTTTGGGCAACCAAAGTGGCGTATTTGCTCAAAAAGCGGTTGGTGCGGCTCATGACTGAGTTTTGCTCGTGGATAATGAGGTCAACTCCCAGCAAAATGGCCGCCAGACAACACGGAAAAGAGGCATAGCCACCAAAGCCTACAACACAGCGTGGCTTGTGTTTGATGAGCAAATACAAAGATTGCAAAACTCCGATACCGATTTTGCACAAGCTTTGAAGCTTGAACAAAATGTCTTTGCCTACCAAAGCACCGGCCATTACCGCATAGTTGGGAATGCTGCCTAAGGTGCCTTTGTAGTTGTTTTGGCCGCGCTTGTCAGTGACTAGGGCAAGTTCATAGCCTCGGCGTTTGAGTTCTTCGGCAAGAGCTTCAGCCGGATAAACATGGCCTCCGGTACCGCCGGCGGTCAGAAAAATGAGTTTGTTATCAGGATTAGAGTTCAGTATATTCATCTTTATCCTCCGCGTGAACATTTTTGCGAGTGATGGCCAAAAGCATGCCCATACCGAGCGCGGTTGCCAGCAATGATGACCCTCCGTAAGAAATGAACGGTAAGGTCATACCCTTAGTGGGCATGAGGTGCATGGTTGAGGCCATATTGATTAATGCTTGTAAACCAAACGATGCAGATAAACCTGCAGTAGAGAGAATAATAAACAGATTGTTTTCACGTAATGAAATACTCATGGAACGGATAACAATCGCGGCATAAATGGCAATGATTATCAGGCACAAAAACATACCGAATTCTTCGCCGGCAACGGCGAAAATAAAATCAGTATGGGCATCAGGAATATTGACTTTAACAATGCCTTCTCCCGGGCCTAAGCCGAAGAAGTGTCCGTTGGCGAAAGCTTCAAGCGATTTTTTGACTTGATAGCTTAATTCTCCGCCAGAGGCTAAGAATTGATCTATACGGGTGTGGACGTGACTGAACATAAAATAGGCTAAGATAATGAAGCCAATACCTGCGGCAGCCATAATGCCAACAACCATTAATGATAGTCCACTTAAGAAGAACTGAAAACCCCAGATTAAGGTGACTACAATCGTCATGCCGACATCAGGTTGCAACAGCAATAGCAAAACGGTTAAACCGTACAGACCGGTGGAGAGAATATCACCGGGAAAATCTTGGTGGCGCTTTTGGCCTTCGAACAGCCATGCGGCAACAACCGCAAAGACTGGTTTAACAAACTCTGATGGCTGTAGTGAAAAGCCCAAAATACGAATCCAGCGGGAGGCGCCTTTGGTTTCTTCACCCCAGAAAAGGGTCAATATCATCAGAAATACAATTGCGATATAGCCAACGATAGCAATGCGGCGGATGGTCTTTAATCCTTGCATGGAAATGGCTAACATCAGGATATAAGCCAGAGGCAAGAAAAACAACTGGCGTTTGACAAAGTGGAAGGTATCAGCCCCAATGCGGTTGGCAACAGCCGGACTGGCAGAAAAGTTTAAGAATATTCCAAAGACAATCAATACGGTTATCAAGCTGAGGAGGACTTTGTCAACAGTCCACCACCAGTTGTTGATAATGCTACGGCTGTTACGAGAAAAGTTTATCAAGGTATCAGCCTCCAATGACTCTGAGTGATAATAGCCCAATTATGCCAAGCAGCAAGGCTACTATCCAAAAGCGCAGGACAACGGTGGTTTCTTTCCAGCCGAGTTGCTCAAAGTGGTGGTGAATCGGTGCCATCAAAAAGACACGGCGTTTGGTACGGCGGTACCAGAAAACTTGGATGATGTCTGACAAGGCTTCAATCACGAAAATGCCGCCGACAATGGCCAAGATAATCTCGTGCTTAGTGATAACGGCAATGCAGCCGAGCAAGCCGCCTAAAGCTAGAGAACCGGTATCGCCCATAAAGATTTTGGCCGGAGGGGCGTTGAACCACAAAAAGCCGACGCAGCCGCCAATAACCGCCGTACAAAGAACGGCCAGCTCATCAACCCCATAAATAGGAGTAATTGCAAAAAATTGGGAAAAGTCAGAGCCGACAATATATGCAATAATGGCAAAAATGAAAAAGGCAATGCTGCACAAGCCGCCGGCCAAGCCGTCAAGGCCGTCGCTCAAATTGACAGAGTTGGCGGTGCCGACAATCACAAACATGGCAAAAGGAATGTAAAACCAACTTAAATTGATGATGAGGTTTTGGAAATAAGGGATATTTAAGCCAAAACGAATCCCATCGTGGGTAAAATAACTGATGGCGCCGGTAACAATCAAAGCCAAAGAAAATTCGATTAAAAGGCGGAGCTTGCCTGACAGAGAAGTGGAGCTGTTTTTGGTGACTTTGCCATAGTCATCAACGAATCCGATTAAAGCATAGCTGAGGTAAACAATAAGAGCACAGGGAATGAACGGATTGCTTAAATCACACCATAGTAACACAGATAAAATTGAGCCGCCGAGTATGAGTAAACCGCCCATGGTTGGGGTGCCTTTTTTGGTCTCTAAGTGGCTTTTGGGGCCGTCCTCACGGATGGGTTGGCCTTTGCCCTGATGGAGTTTAAGGTAATTAATGGTTTTGCCGCCGCAAGCTAAAATGAGCACAAAGGCCGTGAAAAAACTGATAACACAGCGGTAAATAACTGAATCTATGATACTAAATGAATTAAGAAGTGTGTATAGCATAATCGGTTTCCAAAATTTGGTGGAGTTATTGGTGTTGATTATAGGCTTAATATCTAAAATAATGATTAATATATAAGGGCGATAAGCAATAAAAAACTCCGGCCTTAAAGGTCGGAGTTGAAAAGATTAGTCCAATATGAAAGACTAGTTGTTCAGCAGAGCATAGAGCTCTTCAGTACTTTTGGAATTGCGCAGTTTTTCGCAAGTGTTTTCATCCTTCAAAAGTCTGGAGATTTGAGCCAAAGCTGTTAAGTGGTCAGCTCCGCTGGAATCCGGCGATAAAAGCATAAAAACTAAATCTACCGGTCGGTTATCAACCGCTTCAAAGTTAATCGGGCTTTCAAGCTTAGCAAAAAAGCCGTAGATTTGGTTTAAGTTTTCAAGACGGGCGTGAGGTAATGCCGTACCATTACCGAAGCCGGTAGTGCCGAGGTTTTCTCTTTCAAGCAAGGCATCAAAAATAGTGCGTTCACTGATTCCGGTTATAGCAGCGGCTTTTTGTGCCAAGTCTTGCAAAAGGTTGCGTTTACTGCCGGCTTTAAGGTCGGCGTAAACGCTGTTTTCTTTCATAATATCAGAGATTTTCATCAGGTGAACCTATCGATTATTTGTCAGATTTCGGTTCAACCCAGCCGATGTTTCCGTCTTTGCGGCGGTAAACCATACTGATGTGGCCGTTGGCGCTGTTTTTGAACAAAATAGCGCATTCATCGCTCAAGTCCATATGCATTACGGCCTCGCTAACGGTGCAAACCGGAATGTTGGCCTCAGTCTCAGCAATGGTCAAAGGAGCATCAACGTTGATGTCCATTTCTTCCTCGGTCTCAATCAACGGGAAGACAGCTTCATGGGCAATTTCAGCCTCAGCTAAACCGGATTTGCCTTTGTGGTCGTTGAGCTTGTTTTTGTGACGGCGCAAGCGAGTGGCAATGTGCTGATTGGCTGAATCAAATGCAGAGTAAGGATCAGCACAAGCATCGCCGGTGCCTTTTAATACAATATTTTTAGCAGGATGTACGGTTACGTCTGCGCGAAATTCTTCGCCTTCTTTAGAAAAAGCAACGGTGCAGCTGACCGGTGCCGGAAAATATTTGTTTACAGAGTTTAAGACTCCTTCTTCAACGTGTTTACGAAGTCTGTCACCAATGTCAACTTGTTTTCCTGTCAATGTAATTTGCATAGTTTGTTCCTTACAATTATTAATAAAAAACTTTCTTTGTGTAGGGTTAATATTAAAACGTTTTTTGGATTTTAGCAAGTGGAAAGTTAAGATTTGCGGATTTTTAGCGCCGGAAAACAGGGATTGTGGATAATTAATTGGCTATGGGGTGTGAGTTTTGTTTGTGCATTGTGGGGAGGGGAGATTTTAAGAGAAATAGAAATATAAATCTGGCTAATTTTGTCTACTAAATTTTAGGGGAGATAAAGAGGGATGGGGCAGGGCGAGGGAGGTAAGTAAGTTTTAAGGGAGGGGATGGAGTGATGGGCGAGGAAGATGGCAAGGCGAGAAAGATGGGGTAGGTAAGGCATGGCGCGGAGGAAAAGAAAAAGGGCAGGGGAAGTGTGAGGCTGCCCTGCCCATTGAGCAAACGGGCGCCGTTTGATCCGCTCGGTTAGTGGTAGCAAGATTGGGGCAGAGGACGAACTGCGTTCGACCCTGCCCATTGATAATTACCACGAAGTGAGGATCGGGCGAACATAGGCGTCGCTGTTGACGTAGGGTTTATAGCTCTCTGTACCATTGGACATATCCACGACGTTGCGGTAGTAGCCGGCGTAGTTGGTAGACGACCAATAGAACTTATTTAGCAATTGTATTCCGCTATTTGTCGAAAGTAACGAGTTGATTCTTGATTTATTGTTATATATGGTCGATAATTGATCTAATGTCGGCAAGGTTCCTTTGATATTACCACAAAATGAGTAGCTTTGGCATTGACTATTAGCACTATCCCAATCCATATATCCTAAATCTTGCATTGCAACATAGAAGCTCATGACGCTAGTCTTAACCCCGACTACTGTACCATTGCAGTAAAACAAATCACCTTGAGCGCCGTTGAGAACTTGTTTCTGGCAGCTGCTGCCGTTCCACTCATAGCCTGAGGCGCAGGTGCAGGAGGTATATTTGCCGCCGCAGGCGGTGCCGGAACCGCCGGAGTAGCCCGTACCGGAGCAAGTGTATTTATAACTAGAATCGCAAGTACAAGTGCCATTGCTCCAAATATAAGGAGAATCGCAAGAGCAACCTTGATATTTACCGTTGCAATCATTACCGACTCCTTTTTCACCAGTGCCGGTGCAGGTATAAGTAAAACCTAGTTTATCACAAGCGAGGTTAAGGCATTCTTCTTCGGAAGTTAGACAAGCCCATTTGTTACCAAATGGGCATTTGACGCCTTTCCCTCCGTTGCAAGAGGTTTCAGTATAGCCCAAAGTTTCGCAATCTTGCGTGGCGACGCATTGGGCAAAAGTTAAAGTTGGGATTAAGGACAGACTTGTCCCTAAAAGTAAAAATAATTTAGTATTCATAACAAAAGCTCCATTGTTTTTATAGTTAAAACAAATGCCGCTTAAGTTATAAAAAAACCAAGGCGGCATGGAGCTAGAAAACTGTTTACGTACAGTCGAGTTTATTCGTCCAAAGGCTTATTTCCCTCACTCCACACCAAGGTGGATATATTACGTAAAGGTGTTTTCTAGACACCACAGCCGGTTCATCCAACTGCATATTCAGAATACCACGCGAGGCGCAAAGTTGCAAGTCGTTTTTGATGTAATCATCAACTTGAAGGTTGAGAAGGTAGCGGATAAATTAATTTAATAGACAATTTTGTCTACTAAATTTTAGGGGAGATAAAGAGGGATGGGGACAGGAGCGAGGGAGGTAAGTTTTAAGGGAGGTCGAGGGGGTAAGCAGGATAGTGGTGACTGAGCAGGTGAAGCTGCGCTAGCTTCTCCGGCAAAGCCGGAGGCACAGGCCGCCGCCTGTGGTGGATGGTTGGTTTAGTAAAATAACAATATGTAGACAATTTTGTTTAGCAATTTAAGAAAGGCAATGGATTAGAGGAGGGCGAGGAGTGAAGGAGAGGGGATGGCAAAGGTGCCGAAGAAAAGAGGTGCAGAAGAAAAGAGGTGCAGAAGAAAAGAGGTGCAGAAGAAAAGAGGTGGAGAAAATGGAGGAGAGAAAAAGGGCGAAGAGGGTAGCGAAAAGGCAAGGGGCGGAAGGGGGTAGCAAAGAGGTGCGAGAGGCTGGGGAAGTTTAGCGGCGTTTTTGTTTTTTGCGGGCGGAGGAGGTGGGGATACCAAGACTCTCGCGGTATTTGGCGACGGTACGGCGGGCAACCTGCAGGCCTTCTCGCGCCAGAAGCTCGGAGATGGCGTCGTCGGATAAAATGTTATCAGGAGTTTCTTGCTCAATCAGGGTTTTAATTTTGTGTTTGATGCTGGTGGTGGAGGTGTTGTCGCTTCCATTGAATGATGTTGCGGCGTTGCTGAAAAAGTATTTCAGCTCAAAAATACCTAGCGGAGTATGCATATATTTGTTGCTGGTGACGCGGCTGATGGTGCTTTCGTGCATTTCAACCGTTTCGGCAATGTCTTTGAGCCCCATCGGTTTTAAGTACTCGATGCCTTTTTCAAAAAAATCGTATTGGGCGGCGACAATTGCCTCGCTGACTTTGAGAATGGTGGTAGCGCGTTGGTGCAGTGCTTTGACTAAAAAATTGGCATTGCTGAGTTGAGTTTTGAGGTATTTGTGGGTTTCTTTATCGCGGGTGCCTAAAGGTTTGAGTTCGTGGTAGTATTCTTGGTTGATTAAAACACGGGGCAAAGACATATTGTTGAGCTCTACCCGATATTGGTGGTATTGGTTGCGGCGGACAAAGACATCAGGGATAATATAGCCGGCAATATCCGTATTGTAAGCGGCAGTGGGCTTGGGGTTGGTCGATTTGATATCGGAAATGAGCGACTCTAAATCGTCATCATCAATATTAAGGATTTTTTTGAGCTCTTTGAATTTATGCTGCCCTAAGAGTTCAAGATGTTGAAGCAGTTGTTGCATCAGGCAATCAAGCCGGTTGCGGTCTTTGAGTTGGATGGAAATGCATTCACTTAGGTTCTCGGCAAAAATGCCGGAGGGTTCAAACTCTTTCATCCGAGCTAAGACGGTTGAGACTTCTTGTGAGGTGGTTTTGAGTTTTTGGGCAACCTCAGCCACTGAGCCGCGGAAGTAGCCGCTTTCGTCCAGATATTCAGTCAGCAGAGAGGCGATAATCCTTTGGCGGGGAGTGGCAAAAGCCTCGCTGATTTGGGTTTGCAAAAGCTGGTATAGTGATGGTGCTGAGGAGAGTTTTTGTTCAAAAAAGTCAAAGTCGGCATCGGCAGAGTGGTTCTTTTGTTTGGCGTAGTCGTACCAGCTGTAATCGCTGTTGTCATAGCCTTCACGGTCAGAGCCGAAGTCGTCCTCACAGGGGTTGGTATAGTCAATGTCGGGTTGGTTGTCATCAGCGCCTTCAAGCGGAGCCAGAGCTGTGGTGTCAGCATCGTAGTCATCAATGGTTTGAGCTTCGGGAGTGTAGTCTTGGAGGCGGTCATCCTCTTTTTCAAGCAGGGGATTGGAAGAAAGCTCGTTTTCTATCAGCGAGCTGAGCTCCATATTGTTAAGCTGTAGCAGACTAATGGCTTGTCGCAGTTGCGGCGTCATCAACAGCGATTGGGATTGTTTGAGTTCAAGCTTTGGCGTGACGGCCATCGATTGCTACCCGTTACATTGAGAAGTTGTCGCCAAGGTAGACTTTGCGGACTTCTTTGCTGGCGACGATTTCGGCCGGGGTGCCTTCCATCAATACCGAGCCGCCGTGCAGAATGTAGGCGCGGTCGATGATGTCAAGGGTTTCACGGACGTTGTGGTCGGTAATCAGCACGCCAAGGCCGCGGTTTTTGAGCTGGGAAACCAGAGTACGAATCTCTCCAACGGCAATGGGGTCAATACCGGCTAATGGTTCATCAAGCAAAATGAAGTTGGGTTGGCTGGCCAAGGCGCGGGCAATCTCTAAGCGGCGGCGCTCACCACCTGACAAAGCAATGGCAGGAGATTTGCGCAAGTGGGCAATGGAGAACTCGGACAACAACTGCTCAAGCATATTTTCACGCTCGCTGAGGTTGTCTACCACGACCTCTAAAATGGCTTTGATGTTGTCTTCAACACTTAAAGAGCGGAAGATGGAGGCCTCTTGCGGGAGGTAGCCGATGCCCATGCGGGCGCGGCGGTACATCGGCAAGTTGGTGATGTCTTTGCCATCAATATGGACATCGCCGTAGTCAGGAGTAATCAGGCCGGTAACACAATAAAAGCAAGTGGTTTTGCCGGCGCCGTTGGGCCCTAACAAACCAACAGCCTCGCCACGGCGGACGTTGAGAGATACGTTGCGTAGCACAGGACGGTTTTTATATTTTTTACCAATATTGAAAACTTCAAGAGTTGAGGTGGAGTTATTGGACATTGGTCAGGTTCTCCTGTTGAAAGGCTGCGGCGCCAAAGCTTGGCAGAGCAGGGTTGGAAACCGGGGTCGGATTAAAAGAGGGCAGAGGTTGTGCTGTGTTGAGCGGAACAAGCGGTTCAACTGCAGGGGCTGGTTCTGCTGCTTGGGGTGCTGTTGTGGAAGTCTGCGGCGCAGAGGCTGCCGGTTTGGGGTCTGTGGTTTTAGCACTATTCTTTACCTTATTTTTATCCTTGTCTTTGTTGTTATCTTTCTTTTCTTTGAAAACGCCGGAAACACGTTTACCGCTTGATGACGAGAGCATACGGCTGACACCGGTGTTTAAGTCAGTTTCGGCATGATCGCCGGTAATGATGTTGCCGTCTTGGTTGATGATAACGTTATCAAAAAGGTGGACTTTGCCCTGATTGGGGTAATAGGTGCCGCGGTCAGAGGTGGCAATAGCCTCAGGAGTAACGATTTTGACGTTGTCGTAGATTTTGACCTCGTCCATTTCAAGGTCGCCGGCGGCGTTCTTTTTGAAGTAGCTGATCATTTTATCTGAGTAGACGGTGTTCTCGGCATCTTTGGCGACGACGTTGCCAGTAGCAATGGCGATTTGTTGGTCTGGGTAATAAATAATACGCTCTTCAGCGGTGATGGTTTCGCCTTTTTGGCTGACGATTTTGGCCGGAGTGCCGATTAAAATGATTTCTTCAGCGTTTAAATCATAATCCATGGTGTTGCCGTAAGCAGTGGTGGTGGGGGATACGGCTTTGACATTACCTTTGGCATGAAGGGTTTTGAACACGGTTTTGCCTTGTTTATTTTTCTCATAAAAAGCGGAGAGCTCGTCGGCATGGATGGTGTTGTCATCTTTGCTGGCGACAGCGTTGCCGATGGCTACCAGCTTTTGCTCGTTTTGATGGACTTCGACTTGTTTGTCGGCGTAGATGTTGATGTCAGAGCCGTAAGCCGGTGCTGAAAACAAAAGGCATAAAGACAAAAGAGCGAGCGAATGTTTCATGGTTAATCCTTTATTTGGCTTTCATCAATAACGATATGAGTTTTGCCGGTAAAAATAATCAGGTCTTTGGTGTTATAAAACTTGAAACCTTGCGAATCCAAACTGCCAAACGTACCGTCGGCGTGGGTGGGGGTGGTGCTGACGGCGGTTTCGGTCTTGAAGTCATAGGTCATGGCTTGAGTTTTGCCCATCATACCGTCGCTGTAGATGACGTCAACATTTTGCTCCAAGCGGAGGGTTTGTTTGTTTTGGTCATAGTAACCGATGGGAGCCTCAATATTATACCAAGGGCCTTTGGCGGTGGGTATGATACCTTTGGGGTTGGTAAGTTTGATGAGCTTGGAACCGGGGGCGGTTTCATCAATATTGTCAGCGGTAAAGTTGTTGACTTTGTTGCTGCGGTCGGTGACGTAAAAGTTGGTGTCTTCCATATGCAGTTTTTCAAGCTCGCCCTTTTGGGGGAGGGTGATGTCAATATGAACGGCGTCTTTGGCTTGTTCCAAATGCGGAATGAATATCAAGAGGCCAAGCAAAACGGCGGCTAATGATGGCAAAATGAGCTTTATACGCCGGATGAGGCGTGAGCGATGATCCAAAGAATCCGAAGCATCGTGATGCTCGGTTAAAGGAGAGTTGCCGTAGAAATAGTCGTCTATTTTGTGAGAATCAATCACGTTTAAGCTACTCCGGCTTTGAGGCAGTCATGCAAGTGGATGATGCCGATGGGTTTGTCATTATAAACCACAAACAGTTGAGTAATACCTTTGCCGGTGGTGTTCATAATATTAACGGCCTCAGCAACCAAAATGTCATCACTAATGGTTTTGGGGGATTTGGTCATGACATCGGAGGCTTTTAAGGACAAGATATTTTGCCCCATAAAGCGGCGTAAGTCACCATCGGTTATCATTCCGATAAGGTTGCCGGAAGAATCGGTAACGCCGACGCAGCCTAACATTTTGCCGGTCATGGTCAAAATGGCATCAGGCATGGGGGTGTCTTCTTGAACAAGCGGAATTTCATCACCTTTGTGCATAATGTCAGATACTTTTTGCAGAAAGGCTCCGAGTTTGCCGCCAGGGTGGCGCTGTTTGAAGTCATTACGAGAGAAACCTTTGCGCTCCAACAAAGCAATGGCTAAAATATCACCCAAAACAATGGTGGCGGTGGTTGATGAGGTGGGGGCCAAGCCTAGAGGGCAAGCCTCACCGTCGTCAGGTAAGCAGAGCAAAATATCACCGGCTTTGCCTAGGGCACTGTTGGGGTTTTTGGTAATGGAAATGAGTGGAATGCCAAAGCGTTTGCTATAAACCAATATATCCGAAAGTTCTTTGGTTTCTCCGGAATTGGAGATGGCAACGACGCAGTCTTTGTCGGTAATCATGCCGAGGTCGCCGTGGCTGGCTTCTCCGGGGTGAACAAAAAATGACGGCGTGCCGGTGGAGGCTAATGTGGCGGCAATCTTGCGACCGACGTGGCCGGATTTGCCCATGCCGGTAATGATAACTCTGCCGCTGGTGTTTTGCATGATGTCAAGGGCTTTGCTCAAGTTGCCGTTGAGGTCGCGCTCCATCATACGGAGAGCTTCAATCTCTTTATCAATCGTATGTTTGGCGGATTGGAGGTCTTGGTTATTATCATCAGAAGTTGTCATTATCGGAACGCCTTTTGAATGTTTATGTTTTTTTTAGAAGTTAGTCCTTTTTGTTGCAGATAGCAAGTGTTTTTTATGCGGAGGGCGAAGGTATGGTTATTTGGGAACCCGTATGACATCGCCGGTGACTTGCCAACTTTCGTGCCCCCATAGTCCGAAAAAGGAGAATTCGTCGTAAGTTATGGTGGCGTTGGTAAGATAGTCTCCGCGGTATTGTTGGAGGAGAGCCTCAGCGGCGTTGTCAACCTTGGGGGCTCTACCTAAAGGAATAAATAAGAAGGTGTAGCGGGTTTGGGTGTTGGTAACGCTTTCAGCTACGGTCTCATTATTGGCTGCGAGGTTGTAAAGCGACATTGGACGCGGAGAAAGGGCTGAAAAACTGCCATGCTGAGAAGTGCAGGCGGTAATCAAGAAAAGTAAGGCTAGGCTGAGAGCTGATTTAGTCATCAAAACCTCCGAACATGGGGGCTAGTTTTATGCCGTCGGCTTTAACCGAGATGGTGTCTTCGCCAAGCGGAAAACCGAAAGAAAAGCGGCGGTCGGCTTTGAGGTTGACTAAGATGTCGGTTTCAGAATTATTGAGTGCGGAGCGAACGGCTTCCTCAAGTGAAGGAGAGCCAAAAGTGAAAAACAGAAAAGTGCGGCGGGTAGATGAGGCCGAGATGTTTTTGACATATTTAGCTTGTTCAAGTTGCTTGAGTTCAATCTGATTGAGATCAGGTGAAACGACCCCTAGTTCGGCAAAGCGCGAAGTGCAGGCGCCGAGCAAAAAGGGGAGTATGACAAGTAAGGGTTTGAACAAATATGGGCTCCAATAAAATTAATGCGATAGACTCAAATTGACTCAAAATGCAACGCAACCGTTTGGGAAAAGCGAATCGGAATATGACTCTTTTTGAGACTTTTAAATAGTATGAAGTTAATTCCTTAAAAGAAGGTTAAAGTTTTTTAGACTCAAAAATGATTTTTTTTGCAAAAAAGTGTTGACTTCAGGGGAGAGTGCGTTTAGTATGCGCATAACCTTTTCGGGGAGGAATCTCTGAAAGGGAATGTTTATATTGTGAAATATAGTGCAGATTATATTGCAGAATATAAGGTAGAATAATTAAAAATAACGTAATATTAAGGAAATTAGTGATGCCTACAATTAATCAGTTAATTCGTAAATCACGAACACCCAAAGTAAAGAGAAACAAAGTTCCGGCTTTGAAAGCGTGCCCTCAAAAACGCGGTGTTTGTACAAGGGTTTATACTACAACCCCGAAAAAACCGAACTCCGCTTTGCGTAAAGTGGCTCGTATTCGTCTGACTAACGGCTTTGAAGTAATCAGCTATATCCCTGGTGAAGGTCATAACTTGCAAGAACACTCAGTGGTGCTGATTAGAGGAGGCCGTGTAAAAGACTTGCCTGGTGTTCGTTATCATATCATTCGTGGTACCTTGGATACTCAAGGTGTATCTAAACGTCGTCAACGTCGTTCTCTGTACGGCGCTAAGAGACCTAAATAAGGAGTAATCAGAAGATGTCACGTCGTCATACTGCTGAAAAAAGAATCGTACTTCCTGACGCTAAATACCACAACGTGGTTGTCGCGAAGTTCATTAACAATGTTATGGAGCATGGTAAAAAAGCCGTTGCTGAAAAAATCGTTTATTCGGCTTTTGATATTATGGCTCAGAAATCAAAGCAAGATGCTTTGAATGTGTTTAACGAAGCTATTGAAAACGTTAAGCCGATGGTAGAGGTTCGTTCACGTCGTGTGGGCGGTGCTACTTATCAGGTTCCGTCTGAAGTTAGAGCTGATCGTCGTCAGGCTTTGGCTATTCGTTGGATTATCGCTGCTGCTCGTAAGCGCTCCGAAACCACAATGACCGAAAGACTGGCTAATGAATTGCTTGATGCTTTTGCTAATAAAGGTTCTGCCGTTAAAAAACGTGAAGATACCCACAAAATGGCTGAAGCTAACAAAGCTTTCTCTCACTACAAGTTCTAATTTTATTACAGGAATAAGTAAATGGCTCGTACGCATAAACTTGAAATGTACAGAAATATCGGTATCATGGCTCACATCGATGCCGGTAAAACTACGACTACCGAGCGCATTTTGTATTACACCGGTGTAAACCACAAAATCGGTGAAACTCACGAAGGCGCCGCTACTATGGACTGGATGGAACAGGAGCAAGAGCGCGGTATTACTATTACATCTGCGGCTACTACTTGTTACTGGAAAGGTCACCGAATTAACATCATTGATACTCCGGGACACGTTGACTTCACGGTTGAAGTTGAGCGTTCTTTGCGTGTGCTTGATGGTGCTATTACGGTATTTGACTCTGTTGCCGGTGTTGAACCGCAGTCCGAAACCGTTTGGAGACAGGCTGATAAATATGGGGTTCCTCGTATTTGTTTCTGTAACAAAATGGATCGTATCGGGGCTAACTTCTATCGTTGCTTGGATATGATTGTTGATCGTCTCGGCGCTCGCCCGATGGCTTTGCAGTTGCCTATCGGTGCGGAAGCTGACTTTGTCGGTGTTGTCGATTTGCTCAATATGAATGCTATTGTTTATACCGGCGATACCGCTGATTCTCCGATTGAAATTCAGGAAATCCCGGCTAATTTGAAAGATAAGGCTGCTGAGTATCATAACCAAATGGTGGAAATGGCTGTTGAACAAGATGAACAGGCTATGGAAGATTATTTGGAAGGTAAAGAAATTTCGGTTGAGACCTTGAAAAAATGTATTCGCAAGGGTACTTTGGCTCAGGATTTTGTTCCGGTATTTTGTGGTACTGCTTTCAAAAACAAAGGTGTTCAGCCTTTGCTTGATGCCGTAGTTGATTATTTGCCGTCTCCGGTTGATATTGCATCAATCAAAGGTATTAATCCGGATACTGGTAATGAAGAAGAGAGACATCCGGCTGATGATCAGCCGTTGTCGGCTTTGGCGTTCAAAATTATGAATGACCCGTTCGTCGGTTCTTTGACTTTCACTCGTATTTATTCTGGTACGATGACTGCCGGTTCTTATGTCTATAACTCGGTTAAAGACAAAAAGGAACGTGTTGGTCGTATGCTCTTGATGCATGCCAATAAGCGTGAGGATTTGAAAGAAGCTCATGCTGGTGATATTATCGCTTTGGCAGGCTTGAAAGATACTACTACCGGTGATACTTTGTGCGACCAGTCTAAACCGATTGTGTTGGAAAACATGGTTTTCCCGGATCCGGTTATTGAGTTGGCTGTTGAGCCGAAAACTAAGGCTGACGTTGAAAAAATGGGCTTGGCTTTGTCTCGTTTGGCAATGGAAGACCCTTCCTTTAAAGTATCTTCTGATCCGGATTCTGGTCAGACCATTATTAAAGGTATGGGTGAGTTGCACTTGGAGATTATTGTTGACCGTTTGAAACGTGAATTCAAAGTTGAATGTAATGTCGGTGAACCTCAGGTGGCTTATCGTGAAACTATTACTGCTCCTTGTGATATTGAATATACTCACAAGAAACAGTCTGGTGGTGCCGGTCAGTTCGCTAAGGTTAAAATTAAATTTGAACCGATTGAAGGATACAACGGATTTGAATTTGAAAACACTGTTGTGGGCGGTAATGTTCCTAAAGAATATATCCCCGGTGTTGAAAAAGGTTTGCGTTCAGCTATGGATGCCGGTGTTATCGCAGGATATCCGGTAACCGGTGTTAAGTGCAACCTCTACGATGGTGCTTATCACGAAGTCGACTCTAACGTTATGTGTTTCGAAATTGCTGCTCGTGCTGCTTTCCGTGAAGGTATGCGTCAGGCTAATCCGAAACTCTTGGAGCCGATTATGAAGGTAGAAGTCGTTACTCCGGAAGAGTATATGGGCGATATCATTGGTGATTTGAACTCTCGCCGTGGCTTGGTAAACGGTATGGATCAACGCGCCAATGCTCGTGTTATCGATGCCAGTGTTCCGTTGGCTAATATGTTTGGCTATGTTAATACCTTGCGTTCATTGTCTCAGGGACGTGCTCAGTTTACGATGGTATTTGACCACTATGCTGAAGTTCCGAAGGATGTGGCTGAGAAGGTAAAAGCTAAAAACGCCTAGCTCTTGGTCCTTTACGGAGGGCTAAGGTAATTATTTGCTGTTGAGGAAAATTCGTATACTGCTTGGTATATTAGAATTTTCCTTGCAGCAGGATAAATTGTTTTAGAGTTTTTTTTACAAAAAATTTTAGGTTTGAAACTTATTTTATAATATTTATTTGGAGTTAATCTAAATGGCAAAAGAGAAATTTGAGCGTAGCAAACCGCACTGCAACATCGGTACGATTGGCCACGTAGACCATGGTAAG
>CALXWI010000020.1 GCA_944392325.1 uncultured Alphaproteobacteria bacterium
GTTTGGAGCTGTAAGGAAAAGGCACCCGAAGGTGCCTTTTCTATAGAACCCCCAGTTTACTGGGGGATATCTATTAGTTTGTCAGTTTGAGATTTTGTTTGATTGTCTGTTTTGGTGGGTGATTGTTGATGATGGTATTTCTGATCCCAACGAGATTGGCTTGTTCGCTTTGCTCTCTGCGCCGCTGCGTCCTCGCTCGGCTCAAGCCTCACCGGCATACTCCCGTCTTCTGGCTTCTAAGTTTCTGTTACACAGAAACTAAGGCGCTGCGGTCACTTGTTTTCTAATTTTACAAATACAAGTTTGTACTTGTATTTGTAAAATAATAAAACTGCGCCTGTCGTCAGAAAATAACCGGAGCAACGGTTATTTTCTTTTCTTCAGCTCTCGTCCTTGTCAAACTCGTTTCTACGAGTTCGAATCAAATTAAAATTACCATTAAAAAACTCTCCATAAAGGAGAGTTTTTTAATGGTGATCCCAACGAGATTCGAACTCGTGTTGCAGCCTTGAGAGGGCCGCGTCCTAGGCCACTAGACGATGGGACCGTAAACTAATCATTCAAAACATTGTATCTAATAAACTATTTTATTTAATTGTGCAAGCTTTTTTTGCAGATTTATTGCGTTATTCTTTTGGATAAGTTCTTCTTTTGCTTGATATTAATCTGTTTTTTGTTGCTAATACAATTAGGTATTGTAAAAATGAAAGGGAAAATAATGCGCCTTATCGTTTATATTTTGTTGTTAGGTCTTATCATTTTGACTGGAGCTCAGTTTTTTAAAGATTATGGTAATGCTGAAACTCAGCATAATTTTAATCAAGCTCAAGAAATTATTCAGCAACAGCAGGATTTGCTTGATTTGGACGCTTCCGCTTTGGAATAAAACTTGTTATGCATGTCCTGAAAATAATGAGAAATTGGCTGCGTCAATACCTATGCTGTTGAGTGCCTTTTCCCATTTTTCTTCATCTTTAGTACGGAAAACCAGCTCCGGTTTGGGATCTGCTATCAGCCAATCATTATGCATTATCTCTTGCTCAAGTTGCTGCGGTCGCCAGCTAGAATAGCCCAATGCGATGATGTTGTCTCTGGGACCCATGCCAAAAGCAATGTCGTTGATGATATCCAGCGATGAAGATATTGCTATATTATTATCAATTACTACGGTGTCGGCTTTGACATAGTCTGTCGAGTGAATGACGAATCCTCTTATCTTCTCTAACGGGCCGCCGTTGTGAAGGTCTATCTCTTGGCTAAAGTTAAAAGCTTTTATCGGAAGCTGGCCGGCTAAATCAGCAAAGGAAAATTCTTCTATCTTTTTATTGATGATAAAGCCCATGGCTCCGTCTTTGTTGTGAGAGCAGATGTATATAAGGGAACGATGGAAGCGCTCGTCTTCCATATAGGGCGATGATATCAGGCATTTGCCGGTCAAATTACCACTATCAAGTTTAAACATCGTTCTGTCTTTCACAAAAAATACTTTTTATTCGCTCAACTCTTGTATTATAACATAAAATAACGTAGATTAAAATCATATTTTGCATTTTTATGAAGAAATACATGAAAAATTTAGGCTTTTTATGGTGGATAGCGGCGTTTTGCTCGTGCATAAATGTCGCCCTGGCTCAAAACAATACCGCAGAATCGGCGAGTAAGGTTACTCTGGCGCTGGAGAATCAGGATAATGAAGTGCGCGAAATTTCTGTCGGGGAACAGATTAAAAGCGTAATGGAGCTGGGGCGCTATTTTGATGAGCGTTATCCGGACAATGCAATTAATGGTGATTTGTCTGACGATGTGCGGGCGATGTTTCCGTCTTTGAAGGGAAATGAGGTTTATGAACGTGAGCAGACTATTCGCGATGGTGTGAAGTTTTATAGACTGTTTAAAAGTGTATATCAGCAAGTGCTGGACAGTATATGGGTGCCGGAAGACCCACCCTTGGTGCTGGCTGAAGAAGATTATGAAACAAATGATGATATGCCGTATATTGATTCTCCGGATACGGTGGTTATCAGCGATTTCAAAAAAGTAATTTCTTATAGTTATGATGCCAAAGATGCCAAAGCTTATCAGGAAAAGTTTAGGCAGGAGCAGATGGCTAAAGAAGACCGTAGCGCTCCGATTGAAAAAATGAAAGATATGTTTGTGCGCTTGGAGCTGAAAAAGCTCTTCTTGTATGGCGATAAAATTAAAGATCCTCTGACTAACAATGCCGGAAACGGAGCTTGGGTAAAAAATGAGGAGCAGGGAGTGTTTGCTAGGCTAATTACTGCCGATAGTGCGCTTAATGGAAAAAATGAGTTGTTGGCTGCCTTGCATATTGCCGTGCCGGAAGGCAAATTTGTGGTTTTGGGCGGAGCTGACAAGCCTTCGGTTAATTTGGTATCGGATAATTTGGCGGCGTGGTCGGTGTCTTTGCCAATCCCTAAGCGCTTGGAGCTCAAGGGTAACAAAATTGCCGGCAGAGGAGGGGATTTTGCTATTCCCTTGGTGCTGAAAGTTAAGAATCCGAATCAAATACTCAATATAACAGCCTCATTATCCTTGAAAATTTGTGATGGTACAGTATGCAAACCAATAACGCTGAAACCGGAGATTAGTTTGCAGCCGGGGTTTGGGTATTCATCAACCGCAGAAAATTTTGTGATACAGTCAGTGCGTAGTCTGCCGACGGATGAAAATGATGATTTGCAGATTGAATCTGCCGTTGCCGTGTCTGACAAACAGGGTAAAAATGTTCTGCAGGTACGTTTGCGGACAGATGAAAATCCGGCAGATTTGATGATATTACTTGAAGATGAGCAAGAAAATTTGTATTGGCCGGAATATGTTGATGTGTATGATGGCTATGTGGATGCCGTGTTTAAGGCTGATATACGCGTTGGGGCGCAGGTTAATGTATTGGCTAAGTGGGCAGAGAATCGCGCCGTAAAAAAATTGTTGCAGGTTGAAAATCAAGTTTGGGGAAATAATGAAACTTCAGATACTTGGTGGTGGCTTTGGAGCTTGGCGTGGCTGGTGGGGGTAACGCTCAACCTTACCCCCGGGGTATGGGCGCTGTGGTGTGAAAAATTGTTGCAGGCGGCGCGTGCTCCGCAAAAATATGTTGGCAGATTTAAGCAAAGTTTAGTGGCAACTGTCGGCGGAATAGTGTTGAGCGGAATTGTGCTGGGGGTGGTTTTGCGGCCTAATCCTTTGGCTATATGGAGTATGCGTTACCAGTATGCAGGGGTTTTAGTTTTAGTTTTATTTATTATTTTATGGTTATGGGCGAAAGGGGCTCCGCAGAAAAATAATCAGCCTAATTTAGGTAAAGGCTGGATTGAGGGAATTTTTGCCGTGATATTGGCGGCGTTAGCGGCAGTGCCTTATGAGAATAAAGTGTTGGCCGGCGGATATGAATGTGTAGTCTTCTTATCTGCAGGGTTGGCAACTCCGTTTATGTTGGCGGCGTTTGCGGTTGGGCGCAAAGGCTTAAAACTTAAAAACACCAAGCTTAGCAAACTATTGGAGCTTTTACGCCATTGCGGTTGGGCTTTGATGTCTGTGGGTTTGATCGTAGTGTTGATGCTGCAGATGTCTGCTTCTGCAGGGCTTGGATTAGGTTTGATGTTGGGGCTGTGGGTATTTTTGATTAAGCTTAATGCCAAGGTGGATACCCGTTTGAGGGAGATGGATTTTTCTGTTGCCGAAAAGCAGGATATCAGCTTTGTTATCAAATGGGGTATCAGAGTTGTAGCGATGTTTGTGGTTGCGGCGGCAATTTGGTTGGCGGTGGTGCAAGTGGCGAAAACACGTCAGCAGGAAATAACTCAATGTCAAAAAATATCTAAGCAGGTTGATGTGGCTGAGTTAGCCGCCGGCGGCGAGCATATCTTGCTAAAAGTAACGGCTCCGTGGTGTGTGAGTTGCGCCATAAATGAGGCGTTGGTTTTTAATAATCCGCTGATTGAAGAGTTGATGCAGGCAGGCGAGGTCAAGGTTATAGAGGCTAATCCTAACTGTGTGCCGGATAGCATAGTGCGTGATGGCAATTTGCCGATATATGTCTGGTTTAGTCCTGATATTCCTAGGGGAATGAGGTTATCTTCTTTTTGGTTGGAGCGAGATTTTAGGCGGATATTGCGTAGGCTGGAGGAACAATCGGCCCAAAATTAGCGGCTGAAACGCTGGGATTCCGTGCGAGCCAGAGTGTCTACACGTTCGTTTTCGGGGTGGCCGGCGTGCCCCTTGACCCAAATCCAATGGATTTGATGCTGACCGAGCAAAGAGTCCAGAGTTTGCCACAAATCAATATTTTTAACCGCTGATTTTTTATTGGCGGTTTTCCAGTTGTTTTTCTTCCAGTTGGGGAGCCATTGGTTGACCCCGTCCATAACATAGCGGCTGTCTGTATAAAGCGTGATGTCGCAAGGTACCTTGAGTGCCTTGAGAGCCTCAATAACGGCAGTCAGCTCCATGCGGTTGTTAGTGGTTTCGGCCTCACCGCCGCTAAGTTCTTTTTCCGTATCTTTATGGCGGAGCAAAGCGCCCCAACCTCCGGGGCCGGGGTTGCCGGAGCAGGCTCCGTCGGTAAAAATTTCAACGCGGTGCATTAGAAATCACTCCTTAAAAAGTCGCTGAAAAAGTCAGCATAGAAAAGGTGCTCGTCTTCTTCGCCTTTAATTACACGGGCGACAAAGGAGCGCAGAGTGTTTTTATTAATATAAATACGAAAATCTCGCGGAGCGGCACTGTCGGCACCGATAATGCCGTCAAAAAGAAAATCGTCATCGGTGTATTGGGTAAGAATGATTTCAATATTAGTAAATTTAAATGTACTGCGCGGCGGGAGCCTTAGCTCAGGACGGGTAATCAAGTTAAGCTGGTTGCTCATGCCGTGGATGGAGTCCATTTGATTATAATTAAGAAAACGAACCTTGTTGTGCTCGCTGCCGTAGTGGCTGGTGGTGCAAGATAAGTAGAGCTCGCGGGCAATGACGCTGCTGTCGTTTTGGCCATGAACCGAAAAGCTCACTTTGACGTATTTTTCAGGTTTGGCGGAAGTTTTTTTATCAAGATTATAGACTTTGTTTTCGGCGCTGTTTTCCAGAACCTCAATTTTGCGGTCGCTGATAATCAGTTCAATATTGGGCTGGGGGCGGCGTCCAAACATACCGGCAATGACAGAATAGGGCGCCGGAACATTGTTGGAGCCAGAGCGAATGTAGATGCTATTGCCAACCGTAGACATTAAAGGTGAAACCTCGGCTTTAGGGATATAGGTGGCGATAAAGCCGTCGCCGTTTTCATCAATGCTGATAATATGGTTGCGAACCTTATTATGGCTGGGAATGGTACAGCCGGAAATGGCGTTTTCAAGCCAGCTTAAAAAGCGGTGGACATTATGGACCTTAACTTTGGCCTTGGCGACGTCGCCGATGTCATAATCACGGGAGCATTCAACACCCCAGATAATGACGCCGCCTTCCGAATTGCCGAAACCGGAGATGCATTTGGCCAGATTCTTGCGGTCGTCTCGCGGCAGAGAGGTTACATTTTTGCCGATGCCGGGGGTGGCTTGTTTGAAGTCAAGAAAAAGCTCTTCGGCTTGGCGGTTGATGATGTAGTCGTCAATAGCCTCTTCACCAAAGTAGATTAGTTTTTGAAAGATATCTTCCGCGCGGGACATTGCCGTTCCTTATAATAAAATTAACATTCTCTTTAGCTACCATAACATACTGAATGTTAATTTTATTATAACGGCGACGAAAAGTTTCAATTAAATCTTCAACCAAATATTCAGGAGCAGAAGCTCCGGCGCTGATGCCGATGCGGGTTAGTCCGTTGAGGGCAGGCCAATCAATCTCGGAGGCATCATCAATCAAAAAAGCCTGATTGGCGCCGTTTTTTAAGGCAACATCACGCAGTTGGCGAGAGTTAGATGAGTTTTGGGAGCCAAGTACCAAGACGCATTCGCATTGCGCGGCCAGAGCTTTGATGGCTTGTTGGCGGTTGGTGGTGGCATAGCAGATGTCTTTTTTCTGCAGGCCATGGATGGAGGGAAAACGCTGGTGCAAAATGTCTACAATTGCCTTAGTATCATCAACCGAAAGAGTGGTTTGGGTAACAAAGCCGATGTCTTTATGCGGAGCAATGGTAAGTTCTTGAGCCTCTGCAGCCGAAGTGATGACGTGGACAGACGGATAATCTTTGGGCAATTGTCCTAGTGTCCCGATGATTTCTGGGTGAGAAGGTTTGCCGATAACAATAATTTCCATATTTTGGGTCGCGTATTTGCTGATTTGTTGATGGACTTTTTCAACCAAAGGGCAGGTGGCATCAATGCAGACAAAACCTTTATCTGTAGCTTCAGCGGCAACCTGACGGCTTACTCCATGGGCGGAAAAAATAACGATGCTGCCTTGCGGAATGTCGGTAAAATCTTCAACAAATACTGCACCTTTTTGCTTTAACTCGTTGATAACGTGTTTGTTGTGGACAATTTCGTGGCGGACGTATACCGGTGCGCCAAAGCGGGTTAAGGCGTCTTCAACAATGGCAATGGCACGGCGGACGCCGGCGCAAAAACCCCTAGGTTCAGCCAGATATAAGGTTATGTCGGTTGGGGAGTCACTCATAATTAACGCTTTAAGGCTGTTTGGATTTGGGCGTAGTCCGGATGGCCGTCAATGTCGCCGACCAGAGTATAAGACGGAGTGGAAGAGAATATCCTCTCAGCGATGGTTAAAATATCTTGCTTGCTGACGCTTTCAATCCTTTCAACCATTTCGGCAACCGGAATAATGCGGTCAAAAATAAGCATTTGGCGAGCCAAAATTTCGGAAGAAGAGGAGGAGCTTTCAAGGCTCATCAGCATACTGGCTTTGAGCTGGGTCTTGGCCCTTTGGAGCTCGGCATCAGATACGGCTTGGTCGCAGATTTTTTTGATTTCATCGCAGACAACCGGCATTAAGGTTTGGAGTTCTTGGCGGGTGGTGCCGGCATAAATGCCAAACAAGCCGCGCTCAGAGTGGGAATTGCTGAAGCTGTATGTGGTATAGACAAGGCCGCGCTTCTCCCGTATCTCTTGGAAAAGGCGAGAAGTGGAGCCGCCGCCCAAAATGGTAGACATTACCGTACAGGGGTAATAATACGGGTCAGTATATTTAAGGCCTTCAAAACCAAGCAAAACATGGGCTTGTTCAATCGGTCGGGGTTCAGCAAAAAAGCCGCCGGTGTAGGTTTGGGCATCACGCGTGAAGTTGATGTGCGGGCGAAAAGTGCTGAAACGCTGTTTGACCATATTAACAAAGTCAGTGTGGTTGATGTTGCCGACTGCACACAAGACCGTGTTTTCGGCGGCGTAATGGTTGGTGCGGTAGCGGCGCAAATCGTCAGCTGAAAAAGCACGGACGTTTTCAGCCGGGCCTAAAATCGTGCGGCCGAGAGCCTGATTGCCAAAGGCTTGCTCTTGCAGGTAGTCAAAGATAATATCGTCAGGAGTATCAATGGTTTGTTTAATCTCTTGGACGACGACTTCTTTTTCCTTTTTGAGCTCAGCCTCCGGGAAAGTGGCGTTTTGGAAAATATCTGATAAGACATCAAGGGCGAGTTCAGCATCATCTTTGAGCATTTTGGCATAAAAAGCGGTAAACTCGCGTGAAGTATAGGCATTAGTCTGGCCGCCGGCATTTTCAATCTCTTCATCAACTTGGAGGGAGGTGCGGGTCGGCGTGCCTTTGAAAACCGTGTGTTCCAAAAAGTGAGAAATGCCGTTTTCGGCTTTAGTCTCGCAGGCTGCGCCGGTCTTGACCCAAATGCCCAATGATACGGTATGGATATCCGGACGCATGGCGGTGATAATTCTTAAACCATTGTCTAATGTAGTGATGCTTGGCTGCATATTGGTAAATGTCCTATCTGAAAATTTTTTTGTTTGAATTTGTCTTGCAATATATTATATATTAATTCGTATTGCAATAACTATTATAGGAGTTAAAAAATATGATGGCCAATCCTCCACGATTTGCGGTGGTGTTGTCTGGATGCGGCGTATATGACGGTTCAGAAATCCACGAGGCGGTGTCTTTGTTGTTGGCAATTGATGAGCATGGTTGCAGTTATCAATGCTTTGCCCCGAATACCTGGCAGGCTCGGACTATGGATCATTTTACAGGAGAATCAACCGCTATTGCCGGTGATGCCGATAATCGCAATGTGTTGGCCGAATCGGCACGTATTGCCCGTGGTAATATTTTGGACTTGCGGGAGTTTAATGCTGATGATTTTGATGCCATAATCTTTCCCGGAGGGTTCGGGGCGGCGCTTAATTTAAGCGATTTTGCCTTGAAAGGGCCGGAGTGCGAAGTTAATGAAGAGGTTAAACGTGCGATTGAAGATAGTTATAAAGCCAAAATCGTCATCGGGGCGATGTGCATTGCGCCGGTGGTGATTGCGCGGGTGCTGGGCAAGCATAAGGTCGAGGTTACTATCGGTAATGATAAAGATATGGCCAAAGGGATTGCCAAGATGGGGGCTAAGCACCAAATGTGTCAGGTAGATGAGGTTTGTGTTGATGAGGATAACCGCGTGGTGACTACGCCGGCGTATATGTTAGCCAAGTCTATCGGGCAAGTGTATCATGGAGCTTTAGCCTTGGTGGACGAGATATTGGAACTGATATAAAATTAAAAAAAGGCTCGCAATCGCGAGCCTTTTTTGATGGGTGCGGCGAGGAGCCTAAAAGGCCATTACCGCTCTTACGCTGGAGTTGGGAACAGGAGAATCTGTTTTACTCAAACTTATGCTTCCGTTGGTACCAACACTGAGAATCCAAATTCGGCAATCAACAAATTTGGTTGATGACCATATATATTCAAACCCGTTAACGTAATCAGTATTTAGATTGCCTAAAATGGTGCCTCCGGCTGCGGTAATACCGTTGTTAATTTTGGTTAAATTGGATGAATTATTGATGGTGTTAAGCAGACCGCCGGAAGGCAGACACCAGCTCTTGCCAGATGGAGTCCCTTTAGGTTTGTAGCTTTTGGCCGCTTCTGCAGCAGGATATTGGGTTTGTGTGGTAATTATATCCGTATTATCACAACTAGCTTGAATATCGTTAGGAGTAGAAGTGTAGCTGGGCAAATCAGGACGACTAAAGCAAAATGTACCTGGTCCAAATCCAATGGCGGTGGCGACAGGTTTGGGGCTGATAATCCATCCTCCGCCTGATGAGCCGTTGGAATAAATAACCACTCCAAGTGTGGTCTTACCGCTGATTTTGTTAGCAGAGCAGGTGTTGTCGCTGTAATACAGATAGCCAATTTCGCATATTGGACGAGATGAAATACAAGCACCATCTTTCCATTCATAGCCGGAGGTGCAAGTGCAGGAGGTATATTTTCCGCCGCAAGCAGAGCCAGAGCCGCCGGAGTAGCCCGTGCCGGAGCAGGTGTATTGGTAGCTAGAATCGCAGGTGCAGGACTGATATTTACCATTGCAAGTTTGACCTGAACCACTTTCTCCAGCAGCGGTACAATCTTTATCATAGCCAAGTTTTATGCAATCTTGTGCCGCCGTGCCACCACAATACCAACCGCTACCGAAAGGGCATTTTACTCCTTTCCCATTGGAGCAAGAGGTTTGGGTATACCCAAGAGCATAACAATCTTGTAGGGGAGAAATACATTGAGCGTTCAATGTTTGAGGTAAAAAGGACAGAGATGTCCCCAAGAGTAAAAAGGATATTTTTTGCATAATAACACCTTCATCTACATTTATCTTCACAAGAATTATTATAACAAAAAATAAATTATCTTTCAATTATTATTTTTAATTAATGGCAAAAACGGGGACGGGAAAAAGGTGTAAATATTGTATGGCTAATTTTGTCTAACGGCATGATGGAGGGTGCAATATAAGAAAGAAAAAGGAATGAAAGTGTGTCGAGGAAAGAAAATATAAAATGGGCAGAGAAAGCGCGACCACGATGCTAGTGGAGCTATTAGCTAGCGGTATCTAGATTGGGACAGAGAAAGTGCGGTGCTTGCACTCTGCCCGTTGATGTTTTTTTAGAATGACATTACAGGGCGAACGACACGTCCGTAATCACAAAAACCTTTTCCGCAATAACGGATATCATATGTGTCGTTTATATCGGTAAGTAAGTACCACGCGTAATCTCCGGGTGTTTCAGATGAAGTCCAGAGATATTCGTAAGTACGGGAAGGTTGTCCACCGTACCCTAATTTCGTACCTCCAGCTGTGGTAATGCCTGTATTTATTTTGCTTACAATGGATGAATTGTTGATGGTATTAAGTAGGCCGCCTGAAGGTAGACACCAATATTTATTGTTTGGGGTTCCGTTTGGTTTATAATTTTTAGCAGCCCATGCTGCTGGGTATGTTGAGCTATCTCCATAAGCCGTAATAATATCTGTATTTATACAGCTATCTTGAATATCTGTTAAACAAGATATCTGGTCACAATCTTTTAGGGCTGGAACATTAGCGCCATTCTTATTCCACTCGATGCTGTTTTGAATGGGGGTAATCGTCATAATCCAGCCATTAGTATTGGCAGTTTTTTCCATAATAACAACTCCAAGCAGTATTTTAGAGTTGAGCTTATCAACAGAACAACTACCATCAGAGTAAAATAGTGTGCCAATTTTACAGGTAGAATAATCTTTTGAACAAGTACCATCTTTCCATTCATAGCCGGAGCTGCAAGTGCAGGAGGTATATTTTCCGTTACAAGCCGTGCCGGAGCCGCCTGTCTCATTAGTGCCGGAGCAAGTGTATTGGAAACCATATTTATCGCAGAATTGTTGTTCATATTCTGAATCGGATTTTATACACGCCCATTTGTTGCCAAAGGGGCATTTGATGCCTTTACCGCCGTTGCAAGATGTTTCAGTATAGCCCAAAGTTTCGCAATCTTGCGTTGCAACGCATTGGGCAAAAGTTATGGTTGGGATTAAGGACAGACTTGTTCCTAAGAGTAAAAATATTTTAGTATTCATAACAAAAGCTCCATTGTTTTTATAGTTAAAACAACGCACCTTTGTCAGAAACAAAAGGTGCGTGGAGCTAGAAAACTGTCATCATACAGTCGGGCTTATTCGTCAAGGCTTATATCACCCACTCCACACGTGGTGGATTTTTTTATGATGAGGTGTTTTCTAGACACCACAGTCGGATTTCCTGACTGCATATTTAGAGTACCACGTGAGGTGTAAAGTTGCAAGTCGTTTTTGATGTAATCATCAATTTGCAAGTTGAGAAGAGAGGGGATAAATTAATTATATGGACGATTTTGTCTAACAGCTTAAAGAAAGGCAAGTATTTAGGGGCGAAGTTTAAGAGGGGAATGTGATTATAGTGGAGGAGTTATGAAAAAAACTCAAAAGAGGCAAAATGAGAGCAACGCGATTAATTGAAACACTGAGCAGGATAGTGGTGATTGAGCGGGTGAAGCTGCGCCAGCTTCTCCGGCTGAGCCGGAGGTACAAGCTGAAGCTTGTGGTGGATGGTGGGTTTGAAGATGAAATAGTGTATTGCGGCTAATTTTGTCTAGCAGCTTAGGGGAAAGAAGTTAGATAAGTAAGAGATTAGGAGAGTAAGAGATTAGGAGAGTAAGAGATTAGGAGAGGTAAGAGGTTAGAGAGAGGGAATAGAAAAAGGAGAAAAGGAGGAAAAGAAAAAAAAGTGTGGAAGGAGGATGTGTAATGATGAACAATGAATACAGAGGTAGAAGCAGAAAAGGGCAAAGCAAAAAAAAGAAATATAAGCAAAGAGCAAAGGGGCGGAAAGAAAAAGTAAATGGAGGGGGGAACTTGGCGGCTGGGGGGTGATAAATTAAAAAAGGCTCAATTAATTTGAGCCTTTTTTGTTATCTACGTAGTGGGGTTTTATTCCTCATCTGCAGAGAGGGAGGAGAGGGCGTCTTTGATTAGTTCCGGATTATAGGGCAGAGGAGTAGCTTTCTTCATACCGGAGGTAATCTTTTGTTCAATCTCCTTCATGTCAACCTCGCCGGAATCATCAGTCATCTTGAGAGTATGTTTCCATTGGAAAATGGCCTCGTTCTTGCGGCCAACCTGCCAATAAGCATCTCCTAAATGGGCATTAATCAGCGCATTGGCCGGCTCAGACTCAGAGGCTTTTTCAAGATAAGTAACGGCGTTGTTATAATCCCCTAATTGGTAAAAAGCCCAGCCCAGACTGTCAGTAATGTGTCCGTCTTCAGGGGACTGGTTGTAGGCGTCAACTATCAAAGTGAAGGCATCTTCAATGTTTTCTTTACGTTTGAGCCAGCTATAACCCAAATAGTTCTGGACATAGTAATGGTTTTGGCTCTTTTCAAGTGCGGCTTTGAGGTCGGCTTCGGCTTTTTTCCAATTGCCGCTCTGCTCATAAGCAATGCCGCGAGCATAGTATAAGACCCAAGTGTTAGAATCTTCTCGTTTAATAGATGAAATGGCCTTGCTGTAATAGTCAACTGCCTCTTTATATTTGCCGTTGATGCGCAAGACGTCACCTAAATCCATATTGATTTGGAAGCTATTGGGATTGTCTTCAGCCAAAGAGGTAAGCAAAATCTCAGCGGCTTTATAGTCTTGCATCATAACGTAGTTGGCCGCTTTTTTGATTTGAATCGAGTTATAACTTTCGGAAGAAGGCGGAATTTCATCATAAACGGCATTGGCCTCGGCATACATTTCACGGCTTTCCAAAATGTCGGCCAATAGTAGGCGGCCGATGTCGTATTTGGGGTTGGAATAAATGGACAGGCAGATGAAAATATGGGCGATGTCCGTGCCTGATGATAATTGGCGCATGTTGCTGGCGATGCTGAACAAAGACTCGCTGAAACCAATGTTGGCAGATTCTAAAATCGGCTTAGTGGTTTTGGGGTCAGCATTTGCTACGTTGCTGGCTAAATTTTTTAACATATCAACAAAAAGGCGGTCATCGTTGTATTTGTTAACCAGTTTGACGGCTTTGTCTTTTTGCCCGTTACGGATATAAAAGTTGGCAATGATTTGCAAGGTACGGAAGGACATTTCCGTACTTTCTTCATTGACGATGACTTCATAGTGTTTTTGGGCTTCTTTGATGTTGCCAAGGTAGTCGTTAAGCATACCGGCCTGAATGTGATATAGAGATTTGAAGTTGGGCTCTTTCTTCAAAATATCGACCGTTTTTAAGGCTTGCTCAGATTGCCCCATACCGGCGTAGACCCAAGAGGCCATTAACGGGGTGATAAACTCCTCATAAACGGCGCCTTTCATTTTGTTTAACGAATCCAGAGCTTGTTGGTGTTTGCCGGCAACCATATAGTCGGTAGCCATAATGATATGGATGAAGTTGTTGGTATCTCCTTGTTTGAGAGATGATTGAGCATACTCAGCGGCCTCAGGAATACGCCCTTCAGAGGCTAGAATAATGTAAACACGGCTGAGGAGCTCTTTGTTGGCAGAATCTTCCTGTAAGGATACAATATAAAAATCGGCGGCATTATTGAAGTCTTTGCGGAGGTGCGCAACACGACCAGCAAGGTATGCTCCATAAGCAACAGGGCGCTCCGGATCAGCTTGCTTGGCTTCAGAAGTTTTAGATGCTTCTGCTGCTGAGGTCACGGGGACGTTGTCTTGCTGAAGCTCTTTATCAACGCAAGAGTTAAACAATCCTAGGCAAAGAAGTGCAACGATTATACTAATGTATTTAGCCATTATTTTTGTAATCCCGAGTAGGTTGGGCAGTTATATATTCTATAGAATCTTATGTTATTCTATATAACTTTTTTTATCATACAACTGTATTTTGAGTTTTTTATACTAAAATATGTGCAAATCTCTTAATTTTTTATTATAGCGCTTGCAAAAAAGCAGATTTGATTTTAATTTGTCGGTATGAATGAAGAAAATTTGAGTGTAACATATTTATTGGATTGGTATTTGACCGCAGGAGTTGATGAGACTCTCGGCGATGAGCCTTTTGTGGCTGAAAAAACAGTGGTCGAAACAGCTCCAAAAATTGCACCCAAACTACCGCCTAAGCCGCAGACAACAGAATCGGATGAACGGAAAGCTATTACAGAATTGGCTCAGGCGACGATTGATGCTTGCAAAAATGCTCGTGAGCTCTGTTCTAATGCTCAGAGCATTGATGAACTCCGTACGTTGGTGGAAAATTTTGACGGTTGTGCTTTGAAACTGACCGCTAATAAAACGGTGTTTGGCGGCGGAAATACTAATGCTAAAATTATGTTTATCGGTGAAGCTCCGGGAGCAGACGAGGACCGTATGGGTGTACCTTTTGTGGGGAGGAGCGGTAATCTGCTGGATAAAATTATTACGGCGGCAGGGATGAAACGCGATGAGGTATATATTACCAATGTATTGCCGTGGAGACCGCCAGGGAACCGTACCCCGACAACCTCAGAAGTAGCGATTTGTTTGCCGTTTTTAAAACGACAGATTGAGCTCGTAAATCCTGAAATTTTGGTCTTGTTGGGGGGAAGTGCGGCAAATGCGTTGCTCGAAAATGAAGAATCTATATCTAAAATGCGGGGCAAATGGATGGAATACAAAACATCTAAGGGAAAAGTTATACCCGTTATGGCGACCTTCCATCCGGCATACCTGTTGCGCAATGTCGGCCAAAAGGCTAAAATTTGGGTCGATTTTTTGCGTTTGAAGAAAAAAATTTTAGAAGTTATCCACTAATGTTATTACTTTGTTCATAATTTGATGGTAATCTGAGCAAAATTAATTATTATTGTCTTTGAGTTTATAACTTTACTTTTGTAATAAGGATTGAATATGACTGTTAACAGAAAGATTATTTTTCCGGCTTTGGCTATGGCTTTGGTCGGAGGTGCGGCCTCAGTCAAGGCTCAGAGTTCGGATGCGGCGTCTCCGGAAAATGTTCTTTTTAAAATCCATGATGTCCAGTCTGTAAAAAATGCGGATGGGGTGATTAATGCTTGTGATTATAATATCACATTCTATAACCGTTCTCCGCGCCAGTTGAAGTCAGCGACTCTTAATTTGAACTGGATGGACAATTCAATTGCTTCTATCATTACAGAAGAGAAAAAAGAAGAAAAAAAGAAAAGCGGGCGTAATTATTCTAAAACTGAAGAAGTTGATTCTGCCGCTCTTTCAACCTCAGTCGATGTGCCTACTTTGGAACCGTATAAACAGGTTACTATTCGCTCCAGACTGCAGTCTGATAAGTGTTTCCTTATGCTTAGTGATGTTAATTTCTCGGTAAAAAGTTGTAATATTGCCGATAATACTGACGGTAATGCTATGCGTGTTCCGGTAAATAATCGTAATAGCGGGGCTGCATGTGATGGTGTATTTAAATTTGTACCATCTACAGATCCGGAATATTATCGTGATTTTAAACCGGTTTCTTATGAGGAAGATCGTCGTCAAGGTGAAAATCAGCGTATGAATGATCGCCGCTTGATTAATACTAAGTATGATGAAGTTGTATCTGAAATGAACAAGATTTCATCAACTTTGGATGAGATTAAGGCGGATAGCATTTCGTCAGATGGTGAGGTGGCTGCTTCAACATCGGCAGTGGCTGAAACAACTCCGGCTCAGGCTAAGGTATCAGATGAAGAATTGTCAGCAAAGCTGAAAACGTTGTTTCCTGGGTTAGGTGAACCGGCTGGTTCGGCAGCAAATCCAAACGGAAATAGTTCAGCAAATTCAGCTGCCGGAGGGGCTGCCAGTTCAGGTGGTTCGGCTGCCGGAACTGATAATAATGGTAGCGCTGGAAATGGAACAGCAGCGGCATCTGGTTCGACAGGTGATGCCGGAAATGGGATGCCTGTATCGGCTGGTGGAACTCTGAAAGATGCTTTGAATAATGCATCGGGTGGAGCAGGTAGTAGTTCCGGCGGAGCTGGTAACGGTGGAAATGGTAATGTTCCGGAAAACAGCTTTGGTGATGCTGAAATGGGAATATCCGGTTCTCCGTCAGCAGGGAAAACAGAATATAATTCACCAAATGTAAAGTAGGTGATGTATGTTCGGCAAGAAAACTAGTCTTGTCTGGGGATTGTTAGCCGTTGCGACTCTGTGGGGCGGAAACTCTGCGGCGCAGATGTTTGCTCCGGCTGACAATCCTTCTTCGTCTGTGCAGAGTGCAACCTCGTCGGCATGGAAGGCTCCTCAGCCAGCGATGGCAGCGCAAAAGCAGACGGCTAATACCAATCGGACCAGAAGTGTGAACACAACGGCAAGGCAGTCGTCTACCGGTGGTCAGCCGGGGGCGCCTACCGCTGATGGGGCTTTGCGCGGCAGGGTGGCTATTCGTCCGGTGGCTGACAACGGAATGCTCACAAATGGTGACGAAAATATCTTTTTGTTCTATGATAATTTTTCTATCAACAAGACTTTGGGCGGCGTGGTGCGTTGTAATGTTCGTTTTGTGGTTTTAACCACGCTTAACCGTAAGTTGTCAAATTTGAGTGTTAAGCTTAAGTGGCCCAATATGCTCACGTCTTTGAGCTTTAATGATGTTAATCCCAATGTGGAAAACTATTTTGACTATACTTTGCTGGGGGATGGATGCTACTCAATGGATAAAATTCCCAATATTATTGTTAACCGTTGTCGAGTCAGCAAAATGAGCCAAGAGGCCTGTGCTGCTAAAATCCGTTGGCTGAAAAAAGGTTAATCTAGCAATAAAGTTGAATATGATGAAATGGTGGAGAGGATTCAGTATTCTGTCGGGGATACTGTTAGGGGTTTGTATGGTGAGTACGGCATCAGCGGCGGAGGTTGATGTCGATGGTGATGTTTATCGGCAGATGATTGAGGCGGAATATGTCTCACAAGATGATGTAAAAGTTTATAAAAACATATTTAAATCTCTGAAAAATAATGATATTGAGTCGGCAGATGACGCCATCGATGATTTGGAAAGTGATATTTTGCTGGGCCATGTGTTGGCGGAAAAATATTTATCCAAGACTTATAAATCTTCTTTTGAAGAGCTAAAAGATTGGCTCAGCCAGTATGGAGATTTGCCGCAAGCGCGAAGGATTTATCGTTTGGCGGGCAAAAAAGGCGATAAAGAAGATTTGGCTTTGCCGGAGAGCTGTGTGACGGCGGATTATTCAACCTCATTATTGAATTCAGAAAGTCCGGCTTACGCTAAGTTATCTCCCAAAAACAAAGATTTTGTTTTGAAACAGGTGAAAAGTTTTTACCGCTATTTGAACAAGGGGAAAACAAGGGCGGCGCGCAGAGTGCTGGAAGGCAAAAAGTTTAGGATGACAATTCCCGATAAATATTGGGATGAGCTGAGTGTTAAACTGGCTTTTGTATACTTGTTGGATAATTATGATAAGTTGGCGTTTGAATGGGCGAAAAAGCCGGCACGACGTAGCAAAAGCGCAACCGCGTATTGGGTAGCGGGTTTGGCGTCATGGAAAATGAAAAAATATCAGCAGGCGGCGGAATATTTTGGAAAGCTCGGGGCGCTGAAAGATAATGATGAATGGCTGGAAGCTGCCGGTGCTTATTGGGCTTTTAGAGCGAATATGAAGCTTAATCGCAAGCAGAAGGCTGAGCAGGAGCTGAAAACCGCGGCTAAGTATTCGCGCACGTTTTATGGGATGTTGGCGGCTTATGCCTTGGGGCAGAAAATTGAGTACAACTGGGATGAAACACCGTTTTGGAATGATTTTTCTAACCCGCAATATGCGGCGGGGTTAGTAGAATCTCCGTATATCAGGCGGGCGGTGGCGCTGTATCATGCCAAGCAACCTGAGCTTGCCGACCAAGAGATTGAAAATGGTTATGCCGAGATGACTGAAAAGCAAAAAGAGGCAGTATTGTTTTTGCTAAAACAGAATAATCGGCACCGGATGGCGATAAAGGTTTCTAATGATTTACGCGATGATGAAAAAAATATTACTTATGACGGGATTGCTTATCCGCTGCCGGAGTGGGAACCCTTAAATGGTTGGAAAACGGAGCGGAGCTTGTTGTTGGCGCTGATGCGGCAGGAGTCAGGTTTTAATCCTTATGCGGTGAGCTCGGCCGGAGCGCGCGGGGTGATGCAGCTGTTGCCGAGCACGGCTTATTACATCACCAAGGACAGGCAACTCAAGAAGAACAAAAACAAGCTCTTTGATGTGACGTATAATATGGAAGCCGGACAGCGCTATGTGAATTATTTGATGGCGAAAGAGTTTATTGACGGGAACTTGTTTTTTATGATGGCGGCGTATAATGCCGGCCCCGGAAACTTGATGAAGTGGAAGAAGAAAATGCGCTATCTGAATGATCCGCTGTTGTTTATTGAATTGTTGCCGGCGGCGCAGACCCGAATTTATATTGAGCGGGTGATGGCGAATTATTGGATTTATTGTATGCGCATGGGGGAGTTTCCAGAGAGCTTGGAACAGCTCAACAGCGGTTTGTGGCCGACGCTTTAGCCCAGATGATGGGGTAGCTTTAGCGGTAGTCTTTGAGGGCGGGCAAAAAGGACTGTAGTGTTTGTCGGCAGTGGTCGATTAAGCTCTGAATGTAAAAATGCAAGGCTTTTAATGTGGAAGGGTGGCTTTCGGCACTGCAGAGGCTGCCGCCGGGCCATGCATATTTGTTGGTACAGAACTGATTGGTATATACATTATTTAAACTTGTTTTGAAATCTTGATATGCTTTGAGGCTTTCTGCCGGATAAACATAGAAATCGGTTAATATTTTTTCGGCAACCTTGTCATAGCAAGATGGTATATCGCTTGCTTGGGTGGTGCAATTATTAAATTCTGTTTGGTATGTGGTGAGCAGGGTGTAGTCGTCAATAGTTGCTTTTATTTTATCTTTACTGCTCCAGTCACTTTGAGCAAAGACGGCATCAATATCAATATTGTGGTAGGTTTGGGCTTGACTGCTGTGGGCAAAAAGTAAGCTAAAGGCAAAGATAAAAGATATTTTTTTGACTATGATTGGGCGCATGCCAAGCCTCCTAATATTAATTTGTGCTAAATTATAAAATACAATATTAAAGATATGGTTAAGCGCTTGTTGTTTATTGATAAAATTTAAAAAATATTAAATGGGGATGAGTGATTATTTTTATTTGGATATTGATTTTTAAGCTTTGCTATGTTAAAATTTGCCTAACTGGTAGAGATTTACCAGCCAGGGTTTAGCAGCCCTTTCAAAGAGAGTCGTTTTAGCATAGCGACTAAAAAAATTTATGCTGGCATTTGCGTATTTGTTATATGCGGGTGCCAGTGTTATAAAGGCTCAGCCGGAAAGCGCTGGGGCTGTTCTCTTTGACAGTCTGCTAACACCCGCTCCTCCAATTTTTGTGAGGGGCGTTCTTTTTAACCATAAAAGAAAAGGTGTGTAGACTATGATTAATAATAAATTATTTTTATTTGTGGGGACAGGTCTGTCCTTGGTTCCAAACATTACTTTTGCTCAATGTGTATCTCCGGTCCAAGATTGTTATGCTTTAGGTTATACGCAGCCATCTTGTCCAAACGGAAAGGGGGTTAAATGTCCTTTCGGTGCAGGTTGGTATTGTGGCGGAATCGCGGTTCAAGACTGTATAAAATTGGGTTATGATAAAGATTGCACCGGAGCAGGGGAGCGTGGTAGCGGTGAAACCTGCAACGGCAAATATAGATTCTGTTCTTGTGATGCAAGCTATCAATATACCTGTACGGGTACCGGCTATGCCGGTGGCACAGGCTTTGCCTGCGGTGGCAAATATACTCAGTGTTCGTGTTCAAGCGGCTATGAATGGAAAGACGGAAGTTGTCAGAAACAAATCTTAAATGGTGCACAAGGGGATTTATATTACTGTAATGGTACTGTGGTCGGAGTAAAATCTGGTAATATGAATTTTTATGTAGCAAAGCATGATTTAGGGCAGATGAGTTGGTATTCGGTTATTAGTGCGTGCCAGAATTATAGTTTTTGCGGTAATTTGAAAGGGATTTTGCCAACTCTTGAGCAATTGAAGACAATATATTATAATAAATCTTCATTGAACAATTTATTATCGGCAAATGGTGGTACAAAATTGACAAGTGGTTGGTATTGGTCATCTACTTATGGTAAGTATAGTAATCCTTATCTTATGGAGATGTCTGATGGTAATAGCTATCTGTGGAGCGGTGACAGCTACTATAGTTATTATGTTTTGCCTGTATTAGAACCATAGCTTTTGAAAAATTCATAAATGGATGGTGCTTTTTGTTATTGTTTTGGTAAGGAATTTGTGTTATAATATTTTTACTAAAGGTATCATTATGTTTAAGGGAAAATTTGTTTTATTATTTTGCGGGTTTTTATTTGAGCCTGAGAATTGATAATGAAACTGGCTTTTGATGAATCGGTGGTTGGCTGATAATGCGGAGTGGCTGTTAAGTCAGTTGTTTTGCGGTTTGGCTAAAAGACTGAGAATTTGAGAGCAGGTGTTTTGTCTTCGGCTTTTTGGGCTGAAAGTTTTTCCCCGGTTATGATGTCTGAGAGGTGATGCTGTTGTAAAAGACGGGGTTGCCGTTGGATTGGATGTTTAACTAAAAAATAATAATATATATGGGAATATTTATAACACTATGTGTTATCATCGTAGTTATAAAATACGGTGGTGACGTATTAAGTGCCATTCTGGAGTTTGTCGGCGAATTGGTAGAGATACTAAAGCCGGTGGCCGGATGGATTATAATTGGTATAGGGGCTACAACTTTTTTGTGCCATCTATGCTGTTGACCATATGGAGCTGTGCTTGGCGGAATTTTATATTCTGTTTGAGCACGGCTCTTTTTTTTGTGTTGCGTTTGGTGTTTTTTGCGGTTACAATTCGGCAAACAGAGGATAGTATAATGATTAGAATTAATAACATCCATGCCGGATTAGAGGTAACTCCACCGGAGCTGAAAGCTTTGGTGGCGGCAAAGTTGGGCGTTTCGGCCAGAGCAATAATATCACTGCAGGTGGTGAAAAAAGCTGTCGATGCACGTAGTAAATCTAAACTGCATTTGGTGCTGGCGGTAGAGGCAACCGTGCAAAATGAGGATAGCCTCAAATGGTCTGATAAAGATATTGAGCGGGTGATGCCGGAGGAAAGGCTGACAATCCCTGATTGCAGCAAGTGTAGTGAGCGTCCGGTGGTGGTGGGCAGCGGTCCGGCGGGAATGATGGCCGGTTTGGTGCTGGCAGAGGCCGGCTTGCGTCCGATTGTTTTGGAACGTGGGCGTCCGGTCGAGGAACGCTTGCAAGATGTTGATTTGTTTTGGAAAACCGGACATTTGAAACCGGAATCCAATGTGCAGTTCGGGGAAGGTGGTGCCGGTACTTTTTCAGACGGAAAGCTAATGACCGGAATCAAAAAAGATTGCTATGTGCACAAAGTGTTTGAGGCTTTTGTGGCGGCCGGAGCCCCAGCGGATATTTTGTATTTGGCCAAGCCCCATATCGGCACGGACAAGCTGGCCGTAATGGTGCCTAATATGAGGCGGCGGATTGAGGCCTTGGGCGGAGAATACCGTTTTGGGCACAAGTTGCAAGGTCTGAAAATAAAAGACGGAAAGCTCATCGGCATTGAGGTCGGTATTAACGGCGGAGAAGAAAAGCTTGAAATGGCTTGCTCGCGCTTGGTGTTGGCAATTGGGCATTCGGCGCGTGATACTTTTGAGATGCTAAATGCTGCCGGTGTGGCGATGGAGGCCAAGCCGTTTTCAGTCGGGGTGAGAATAGAACATAAGCAAAAGATGATTGATGAGGCGCAATATGGCTCCTGGGCCGGACACCAAGCCCTTGGCGCGGCTGATTATAAGTTGGCGGTGCATTTGCCTAACGGGCGCTCGGTTTATACGTTTTGTATGTGCCCCGGAGGAGAAGTGGTGGCCGCTGCCTCAGAAGAGGGGAGAGTGGTTACTAACGGAATGAGCTGTTATGCCCGCAATAAACCTAATGCCAATGCGGCGTTGTTGGTCGGGGTTACGCCCAAAGATTATGCCAGTCCGCATCCGTTGGCCGGAATGTATTTTCAGCGCAAGTTCGAGGAGGCGGCTTTTCGGCTGGGAGGCGGAGATTATAAGGCTCCGGCGCAGACGGTCGGAGATTTTTTGCGGGGCAGGCCTTCGGTGAAGTTTGGGGCAGTGCGCCCGTCTTATACCCCTGGGGTAAGGCCGGCTAATCTGCACAAAATTATGCCTAAATATATGAGTGAGAGCTTGGGGGCGGCGTTGGTTGAGATGAATAAAAAACTACGCGGTTTTGCAAGCTTTGATGCGGTGTTGACCGGTATGGAGACCAGAAGTTCTTCCCCGATAAGAATAGTACGCGGGGCGGACTTGATGAGTGTTTCGGTTGAGGGGTTGTATCCGTGCGGAGAAGGTGCCGGATATGCCGGAGGTATAACCTCAGCCGCGGCAGACGGAGTGAAAACCGCAATGGCAATTTGTGATGCAATCAATAAAAGGAGTGGTAACTGATGGCAAAAGTTTTGGTAATCGGGGGGGCCGGATATATTGGCTCACACGTGGTTAAAGCCTTGATGAAAGGTGGGCATGAGGTTTGTGTTTATGACAATTTATCAACCGGTCAAGAGGTTAATTTGTTTAAGCAGAACCGCTTTATTAAGGCTGATATTCTGGATTATGAGGCTTTGGTAAAGGCTATGCAGGGTCAAGACGCGGTAATCCATTTGGCGGCCAAAAAGGCAGTCGGAGAGTCGATGGAAAATCCGATGAAGTATTCAACTAATAATATTACCGGCTCGTTGAATATTTTGAATGCGATGGTAGAGGCGGGGACCAAGTATATGGTGTTCTCATCATCAGCGGCGGTATATGGAATGCCGAAAGTTGAGGTGATTGATGAGAGTGTGCCGACCGAGCCGATTAATTATTATGGTTTTACTAAGCTGGAGATTGAGAAATTTATGCAGTGGTATGACCGCCTTAAAGGGATTAAGTTTGTGGCGCTGCGCTATTTTAATGCCGTGGGGTATGATGAAGACGGTGAAATTCGCGGCCGAGAGGTTAATCCGCAGAATTTGCTGCCGATTATTATGGAAGTATATGAAGGCAAGCGTGATAAACTGAAGATTTTTGGCAATGATTATCCGACCCGTGACGGGACGTGCATTCGTGATTATATTCACGTTAGCGATTTGGCATCGGCGCATGTGTTGGCGTTGGAAAAACTGATGAGCGGAATGGCATCACAGAGCCTGAATCTGGGGACAGAGAAGGGGACTTCGGTAAAAGAGATGGTGGAAGCGGTTGAAAAGGTTAAGGGGTGTAAGATTCCGGTTGAGTATGCTCCGCGGCGGGCGGGGGACCCGGCGGCATTGATTGCCTCAGCTAAAAAAGCACGGGAGCTCTTGGGTTGGAAACCGGAATTTACGGATATTTGTCGAATTGTTAAGACCCAAGCTTAAGTCGGGTTATGATTCAAATTGATGCGAGGAGGGAAGCTGCCTCGCATTTTTTGATTTTAAATATTGCAATATATAGACCCGGATGGCGCTGGATAAATTGTGTTGTTCGCGTTCGCTGTCAATGCGGGTGATTAGCTCGTTAAGGCTTATTTGTTGTTCTTGGGCAATTTGTTGCAATTCGCTCAAAAACTCCTCCTCCAGCGAAATGCTGGTCTGGTGGCGGTTGGCTATGACAACAGACTTCTTTATCATTACTTTTTACGGCGGAACGAATCTATGGATACTACAGTCGCACTGCCGCCGGCGGTCTTGGGAGCAGGGCTTTCTTCCTCAATCTCCGTAAAGGCTTTGTTGTTATCGGAACTCGGTGTGTCATCAACGCTGAAACTCAGCCCGAACTTGGCGTGAGGGTCGGCAAAATAGGTAATTGCCGCAAACGGAATTGATAAAGTTTGCAATACTCCTCCAAAGCTTAAATCTACCGAGAAATGATCAGCCTCAACATAAAGGTTGGAGTATTGGTGCTGGATGACAATTGTCATTTCTTCCGGATATTGGCTGCGCAAGTGGTCGGATATAACCGTCTTGGGGTGGTTGGTTTTGAAGGTAATGTAAAAATGGTTCTCTCCGGGGAGACCTTGCTCCTCAGCTATTTTTAAGGCTTGAACAACTACATTTTTCAATGATTTTTCAATCAATTTGTCATAGTTAATCTCAGTTAAGTATTCGCTCATTTTATACCTTCTCCGCAACAAAAAAAGCGGGCCTTCTGTTGCTAGGCGGCCCAAGCCCCACTCTAACTAACCATAGTTAAGAGAATTTGCGTTTGTTGCCTTGCCTTAAGCAGCTACAGCAACAGGTGCTACGTTATTATCGTTAGCATTTATTTAATTTGAACCGATAACGGTGGTATCTCACCGAGCACAACAAGTATTTTTATTGTATAATTAGTCAAACCTAACTCACCCCCACATATAAATTGTGTATAGCACACCATCTAGTGCAATTTTTTCCGGTCAGAAAAATGCTCATGTACCTCTATGTACACTCCGCTTTTTCTGCCGTTAAAATCACACTATCTGGCGCACTCTCCACAATTTATAGACATCGAGTAGAAATCATTTCCTAAAACTTGCCGCATATAATGGCTTTTCTGTATTGCCACATTCGGCAAGCCGGTGGAAAGTGCAATTCTTTAATTGGTGGAGGTGCCGGGCTCTGCCCCCGGGTCCTAAATACCTATTTTATACCGCCTCTAGTGCCGTAGTCAGTTGCCTGACCCTTTTAATATAGGCGATGTTACTCTTTTTTGCAAGTAAATTGTGGGTAGTCGGGAAGAAATTCTTGAGAATAAAATCGCTTTTTGCTAATCCTATTATCAAGGAGTACTTGAAATGACTAAAATTGCTGTATGGTGTCGGCATCAAGGCGATAATATTATCGGAATCGGGCCTAATATACCGTGGCGGATTTCATCTGATTTTAGGCGCTTTCGCCGGATTACCGAGGAGCGAACCCTAATTGCCGGGCAAACAACTTATGAAAGCTTTCCTAATCGCACTCTGCCTAACCGCAAAATTATGGTGCTGACTTTTGATGCTGATTATCAGCTCTCGGATACTACCAATCATCAGGTGATTACGGATATTCGCTATTTCAAAGATGCTGAAGGCGAGTTCTATATTTCCGGCGGGGCCTCAATCTATAAAGCTTTTTTGACCGGAGGCAGTAAGCTCCAGCCCGAAATTATTGTTGATAGTATGTATCGGGGTGCCTTAAATCCTGACCTTAAAGGTCAACCGGTGGATATAACCCCTTGTATTGACGTGATGAATAAAGATTATCGTCAAATCTCCAAAGATTATGAGCTGGATGATGTGTTGACTACCGTGCGTGTTCGCAAAGGTGCTTTTGTTGACCAAGCCGTGTTAAAACATATTATCGAATCGATTGAAGCAGAGGATTAAACAAATGCAGCAATATCTTGATTTACTTCGTGATATTATGGATAACGGGGTCGATAAAATGGACCGTACCGGCGTGGGGACGCGCTCCGTTTTTGGGCGACAGATGCGCTTTGATTTGAGCAAAGGTTTTCCCTTGGTTACGACCAAAAAAGTTCACCTCAAAAGCATTATTTATGAGTTGTTATGGTTTATTAAAGGTGACACGAACGTCAAATATCTGCAAGATAACGGTGTGCGGATTTGGAACGAATGGGCCGATGAAAATGGAGACCTCGGTCCGGTTTATGGCTCCCAATGGCGCAACTGGAACGCCGAAGGGATTGACCAACTTGCTGATGTTATTGATAAGCTTAAGCATAATCCTAATGATCGGCGAATGATTGTGTCAGCTTGGAATGTATCTAAAATACCGCAGATGAAGCTGCCGCCTTGCCATATGATGTTTCAGTTCTATGTAGCTAACAATAAGTTGTCGTGTATGTTGTATCAGCGCAGTTGTGATATGTTCCTCGGGGTGCCGTTTAATATTGCGTCTTATGCTTTACTGACGATGATGGTGGCGCAAGTATGCGATTTGGAGCTTGGTGAGTTTGTGCATACTTTGGGGGATACGCATATTTATCATAACCATTTTGAGCAGGTGAGGGAGCAGCTGTCTCGTAAGCCTTTGCCGTTGCCGCAGATGAAGCTTAATCCCGCTATTAAAGATATTAATGCCTTTACGTATGATGATTTTGAGCTCCTTAATTATCAATGTTATGGGAAGCTTGAGGGAAAAGTGGCGGTTTAAGTTTTTTGATTTTCATTGTTTTTTTAGAAGAGCAAAGGCTCAGGAGAAATCCTGAGCCTTGTTATGTTACCATGAGTTGAGAACACAGCGGACGTGGTTTTCATCAAAATCGTTGAAACCACTACCATCTACATTGCCATTGGACATATTCACTCGGTAACGTCGGCTATAGTAGCCGGTAGATGACCAATAATAGTCTTCAGTCAATTTTATTCCCCGGGTTGTTGATAACAAACTATTTAATGAAGATTTGTTATTGTACATGGCAAGTAATTGATCTTTGGTCGGCAATATTCCATTTTTGTCCAACTTGTCACAGAAACTATAATTTTGACAACCGCTGTTAGCATCATACCAGTCCTCATCTCTAAAATCTTTCATCGCCACATAGAAGTTCATATCTCCGGTTTTCACTCCAACGACTTTATCATTGCAGTAATACAAATCTCCGACAGCACCATTCAAAGCCTCTTTCTGGCAACTTCCACCATCCCATGTATACCCACTTGAACAAGTACAAGAGGTATATTTGCCAACGCAGGCGGAGCCTGCGCCACCGGCGTAGCCGGTACCTATACAAGTATATTTGTAACTGCTGGAGCATTCTTCCATACACGAGCCGTTGCCCCATTTATACCCGCTCTTGCAATTACATTTATCATACAATCCGCCGCAACCGGAGGATGGCTTGGTTTGGTTAGTGCCGGTGCAAGTGTATTTAAACGAAGATGAACATTTCACACAGCCCGAACTGGCGCTCCAGGTATAGCCGCTGGCACAGTTGCAAGTCTGATATTTGTTTCCGCAGCTTGTCCCTGTCCCGCCGGCATACCCCGTCCCTGTGCAGGTATATTTGAAGTTGGTTTTGCAGACACAGCTTTGCGTCTGGGCATTAAACTCGTAATTTGTCGGGCAAGTGCATTGCGTGTAATATGTCCCGTTGTCATCGGTACAAACAGCCCCGCTGCCCGAGGCACTCCCGCAGCTGATATAAGCCCCGGTGTTGCTTGAGTTGGTGTTGCACTTCGTCTTATACTTCGCGCCCGAACAGCTCTGACAGGTCTCGGTTATCACATGCCCGGCCGGGATAGTCCCATCACTATAAGGATAAGCCGAGCACAGCGAACAGCATTCCTTATATTTGCCATCACAACTGGCACCTTTGCCGGCCTCATCCGCCCCGGTACAGGTCTGGTTATATTCAGGTTTGCAAACGCAACCAGCATGATAGGAAGAATCATAAAGGCACGGCGTTCCCGGTGTGGCGGTTTCGCCGCAATCCTCATTGGTGTAGCCCTCTTTTTTGCATTTTTCTTCGTTATCGACTTCCCAGTTGTCCTCGCTTCCGTCCCCACCGGATGACCCGCCCGGGGTTCCGCCGGAACTCCCGTCCGGCGTATTCGCGCCAGTGTAAAACTCATTCTCCCGACAATGCCCCGCGTCGGTAATGAAGCAGACCGACGCGGTCAGCGGAAGGTCTGCGGTAGCTTGTTCCGGTAACAATAAGCGCGATGCTTCAAGTTCTTTGTGTTGAGAGATTTTTCTACTCATCCTGTCCTTCCCTATCAAGGGAAGGGACGCTGTGGCTTGTTCCCGGTATTCCCTCTCTTGATAGCTGCGAAGGCAGAAACAGTCCGGTGGACTGTTTCTTCGAGCCAAGCAATGAGACTTGAGGTTGTTAAAGAGCGACAGCGATTGAAACAACCTCTTAGTCGGAATTGGGTTAGGGTGAGTAGATAAAAAATTAGCAATGTCATGTTCGGGCTTGACCCGGACATCCAGGTCAAAAAAATAATCTTCACGGTCATAGGCCGTGTCTGAATTGTCATCGCGAGGCGAATTTATTCGCCGTGGTGATCCATAAAAATAAGATTGGATTGCCGCGTCGGACGAAGTCCTCCTCGCAATGACAGAGGCGGAAAGAAGTTTGGATTGGAAAGCAAGGTGTGTGTATGAAATGCGGGAAGAGCTTTGTTCGTTGACGGGAGAGTGAGAAAGCCCCAAAGCTTTTTCAATCCCTTGGATAACCAACAGCAGACTTTCGCCCGCGGGGGCTCCCCGCCACAGTGTGAAGATAGATGTATTCTTCCCAACCGGGGTGATATCAGGAATGAGCCCGGCATGGGCAAGAGAGCCGAGGCCGAGACAGGATACGGATAACAATAAAGCATAGCGTATTTTCATCATAATATCTCCTTGCAAACTTCTTTCCTACGACTCCCATTATACCAGAAAATAAAATGATTGTAAATAATAAATTAAAAATTAAACCCGAAATTTTGACAAATAAAAAATCCCGTGTTCTTAAAACACAGGATATTCAACAGCGAACTGATGGGGTGAAACTGCCTCAGCTTCTTAAAAATCAATATACAAATAGGAAATAATCACGAAATCAGGATTTTCAAGGCGGGAGGGAATTGTTTTTCAGAAAAAAATAACACCTGCGAATCTTGAAGATAAGCAGGTGTTTTAAGTTATTTTACTTCTTTGGCTCATAGGCAATATCATTATTTTTGACTACTTTGGTTAATGATGTGCCTTTAAGGTGGATTTCTCCGGATAACGGATGAATTTTTACAAAGTGTTTATCTATATAACAAACCATCTCAGAGCTAAAGTCACTATACAGAATTACTTTTTGGGCTTTATGCTCTTCTTCCTTTAGGCCGCTTAATATCCACATCGGATAAGAAGAGTTCTGTTTGTAAATCCGCGTGTCGCGTAGGAACGTTAACATCACATCTTCCGGCTGGGCGTTGTGGTCAATCGTAATCCCCAGTCGGTCGGCATAAGCAGCAAGTGCATCTTTGGCGCAACTGCGTTTTAAATGCCGGCTTGAAAGTCCGTTAGGAAGTTTCATAACCTTACAAAATTTTTAGTGTTAATAATATATTTTCAAGCGCATATCAACATATTTTGTGTAATTTGTCAATAACTTTTTAGGGCAAAAAAAATCCCTCTAAATCTCAGGACGAGAAAATAGAGGGATGGTCGTAAAAAAATTATCGTTTCACAACGCATCTTTTTTTGAGCTTGTTTTTTGCCAGAAAAGAGGTTAAAAGCTCCGACCTAATAATTGCATGAAGTTAATGTTACAATCTTTATGCAACAACATAGCATTTCACAACGCGGTGGTTGCTAATCTTAAAACCAATAATCAAAAATACTTATGGAAAGGTTTACAAAAAGATTTCTTTTTTATACAAGAGAGTTTTTTAGTATAGTATTTTTGTACACAACGTAGTGGTTGCTAATTATTAAACCAATAATCAAAAAACGCTTTAGTATATGAATAATTTTCCTCCATTTTGAAAAATACTTCTTTTTTATACAAAAGGGTTTTAGTTTGGCGTTATAGGTAATAATAGGAATAATCATAGTTAACTGATGGCTTATATATACAAAATATTAATAAATGTCAAGAGTTTTT
>CALXWI010000021.1 GCA_944392325.1 uncultured Alphaproteobacteria bacterium
TCTCGGGTATGCCTTGGGCAAAGACAACAAGTGGGTGCAGAGGCATCATCGGGAGTGGGCGCGCCACCATCCTCACAACTCAAGCAGCAAAACATATGATGATTATGTGGAGATGATTATTGACTGGGAATGTGCGCGGTTTACCAAACCTGACAAACCTCTCAATGCTTACCAAACATTGTATAAGTTTTATCCGGAATTGGAAAACGAAATCTTACCGATTTTGCAAAAGCTTAAGCTGGATCATGATTAAATGATATACGCCCCTTAGTCGGATAAAACCGCTAAAGGGCGTATTTTTTTTATGATTTGTGGCGCAACCTGAAAAACAGCCAGGTTAAGCCAAAGGCCAAAACAAAAGCGGCCAGACCGACTTGCAGATACCCCCTTATCGGCGATTGTTCATCATAATAAAATTGCACATTTTGGGATTTTCCGTCTTTGAAGGTGCTGGTAGCATATAAGTTTCCGCTTTCATAATATTCTTTAGTCGGGCCCTCAATGGTGCCGTTGACCAGAGAATATTCTTTGTAGGCTTGGCCGTTTTCATAATATTCAACAACAGGGCCGTTTTCAACATTATCAACAAAAGTAAACTCGGCCATAATGGCACCGTTCGGATAATATACCGTGCCGACACCTTGGCGCTTGGAATCAACATATTCTATTTCAGCCCTGAGGCGGCCTCTTTCATCATAGTGGTAAGCTATGCCGTTGGCTTTGCCTTGTTTAACAGGAATTTTGGCTGCTAATTGGCCGCTTTCATAATATTCACGCAAATAACCGCTAAACTCGCCCTCCGTGCAATCACGTTCAAAGTGGAGTTTGCCGCTTTCGTAATATTGGCGCTCGGATGAGGTGCATTTGTTGTTTTTATAGACAACTTCGCCGCTGAGTGTGCCATTGGGATAATAAGTTTTAAACGGGCCATTTAAAACGCCATCCTTAAACTCTATTACATAGGTACGGCCATCATCATATTCCAAAAGTATGGTTCCGTTGATGATACCGTTAACATAGGGAATAGTGATAAAACCATCCCCTAAATAGTTGCGGACGGTGCCGTTATAGGGTTCGCCTTTTTCATTAAGTCGGGTTTGAGATGCCGAATCGAGGATAGAATCAGAAAGAGCATTTTCAGCAAGAGTTGACCCCAAAGCTTGATGAGCAAACAAGCACAGGCCGAAGAGCAAAAAGAAACAACTTTTTTTCATATCATTAACTCCGTTTGCGTTTGAAGATAACTGTGGCTAGAGCTATGCCCAGCAAGGCTGAAATAATCCCGACCCAAAGAGAAATGCGGCGTCTGAGGTTAAGCTCTTGCTGTGGATTGGGGGTCTCTTCAACAATAAAACCATCAAGAGCAACGGATTTTCGTGTAAGGTTGCCTTGTTCATCGTACTCGCGGATGGTGCCTTTGATTTTATCATGTTCGTAATTATGTTCGTATCTGAGTTGGCCGTTGGGGTAATAGCTGCGGCTCATGCCGTTACGCTCACCATCAGCGGCGCTGATTTCACCCACAAGAGCGCCATTTTCATCAAACTCTTTAACTATGCCTTGTTCGACATTATCAACATAGGGCATTAAAGACATGAGCTTGCCATCGCGGAAATAGATTTTGGCAACACCATTGCGCTGCCCGTGTTGATATGGAGTTTCAGCGTATAAGCTGCCGTCTTCATAATATTCTTTGACGGTACCGACGACCATGTCGTTTTGCCACATGACCTCTTGTTGGAGGTGACCGTTTTTATCAAAAATATGCATACGCCCTTCTTTTTGGCCGTTGATATGGTTGACAGTTTCCATCAGTTGGCCATTCGAATAATATCTTTTGCTTTCGCCTTCGGGGAGGCCGTTTTGCATATTGACCTCGCCGGAGAGCCGGCCGTTATTATGATATTGGCGAGAGATGCCGTTAGCCAAGCCTTGGCGATAATTGAGAATACTTTCGATATGGCCATCTTCGTAATAAGTTTTTTGTTCTCCGTCCTGAAGGCCGTCTTTATAATTAAAATCGGAAGCAATTTGGCCGGAGGCATAATATTTGACCATTTTGCCATCGGCATTGCCGTCAACCAAGTTGACCTCTAGCCGTTTGCCATCCGTAAAACGGAAGATACCCAAACCGTTGGCTTTGCCGTTAATATAAGGGATTTCAAATTTAGTACCATCGTCAAACTCGCCAATATCAGTACCGCTGAGGGGTGTGCCGTCTTTATCATAGACAATATGGGGTTGGCTGAAAGATGAGACTTCAACTCCTGCGGCGGCTCGGGGCATGAGCGTCAGCAAGCAAAATAAAAAGCCGGCGATTTTCATATATTTGTCCTTTAGCTAAAAATATGTTCAATATTTGTTCTTATAGTAAAGGATAAATATTTAAAGTCAAGATAAATTTAGTAAGAGACCTATGGATACTAAAAAATACACTAACGGATTAAGCCACATTCGCATTTTATACCAGACAAAGTAAAAAAAAGAGTTATGCCTAAGCATAACTCTTTTTGAGGTTTAAGAAAGAACATCATACGAATGTATAGGGGTGACAATTTTTGCTCTTCCGCCTAACAAGCTATTCTCATAAACAACACGGGCTTTTTGGCCCTTTTGCAAATCTTCAGGAACGGAGGAAACTTCCAGAGGCCGTAAAAGATAGCTTTTGCTATTGATGATAACCACAATATTGGCCTTGTTATCATCAACCAGAGAGCAGAAGGAATCTTGAATCTTGTCCCAATCATCATCTATATCAGGACGCACCTCTTTCCAGAGTTGTTTTGTTTGATGGTAAAGCCATTTCAGAAAAGTTTTAACCTGCGCTTCACCAACCAACACAACGATGATTATGGCGATAGCGAAACTTAAGAAAAACTTCCACCCGCCGATGATTACGGCAAGAATCGCCAGTGCGGCGATAAGATAAATTATTTTTTTATCCATAACGCAAAAGATTTAATGGTTAGACTTTTCTTCGGTTGTTTCAACTTTAGGCTCCGGCAAGACCAACACATCTGCCGACTGCTGCAAGCTAGTGGAGATTACCGATAACTGAGCATTGAGCGAGAGAAGAGATTCTTTGGGCATAATACCATAGTTTTCAATGTTTTTATGCCGCTCAATATAGACATGCAAGCGTCCGATAAAAGAGCGAATATCAAGTTCTTCCTCCTGAAGTTGGAGTTTGGCCAGCTTGTAGTTATAGCCGTTCATTTTGTCAGCCTGATCGTGAAGGAGAGAGAGTTGGTCATCGTGTCCTTCAGCTTTTTTGGCCAATTGTGATATTCCGTCTGCCAAAGTTTGGTATTCGGATTGCTGGTGTTGCTTGTTTTTATAAATTTTCCAACCCATATAAACAGACACAACAAGCAAAGCAGCAACCGCAATAACTAAGCCGATAACGGCATTTTCTAAACCTAATTGTTCCATAACAATAAAAATTTTAATTAATTAGACATAAAAATTATTTAACAGAGAGGAATGTAGCATATTTCGTTTTTTTGTCAATATTTTTTAGATTGACTTAGGCTAAAAATTTTTATACTCTATTTTTGTTCCTGTTGTCCGGAGGGCTTATGGGCAAGGAATGTTGTTAAAACTGAGCCGGTTTGATGAAATTTATAAGTTATTTTATGCGATTTCGTTTGACGGCTCCTTATGTATGAAGGAGTTTTTTTATGTCTGAATATAAATATCAGCACGGTTTGTGCATTATGCGGGCGCAGCCTTTCCACATTGGTCATCAAAAGTTGATTGATAAAATGCTGGCCGAATGCGGGCATGTGACCGTGGTGTTGGGCTCGATTCAAGAGCAAGGGACGCTACGCAATCCGTTTAATTATACTACGCGGAAAAAGATGATCCAAAATGTATATCGCGTAAAGCCTGAGTATGATCGGCTCAAAATCATCGGCTTGTTTGATATTAATAATCCGGCCGAATGGGGTGAGTATGTGTTGGATTTTATTCAAGACAGTTTTCCGCAGCTGCCTAAGCCGGATGTGTATTATGCCGGTTCGAATTATGATGCTCATTGGTTTAAGGAATGTTTTGCAAAAATTGAGCTGGTCGAGCGAACTAATCCTGACTTTCCGTTTGTATCGGGCTCTATGATCAGAGATATGCTCAAGTTTGGCGACAAACGCTGGAAAAACTTTGTGGCGCCGGAAAACCAAGCCTTGATTGAAGATTGGTTCAACAAGCGGCAAGCAATTTTATAATTATGCCTTTAACGCCTGTGTCTTCTGCAGGGCTTATGGAAGACAGGCGCAAATTGTAACCCGATAAGCCTGAAGGGAAATTAAGATGAATAAACGTATTTTAATGCGGATTGATTTTCAGAATGATTTTGTGCACCCATACGGAGCTTTAACGCTTAGCAATCCGGAACTAATAGGACGGCAGCAAAAATTTGCCAACTCTTTGTTTTTGAAAAACTTTGATAAAATCATTGATACTTATGACACCCATTTTGCCGAAACTTATGCCAATACAAAAGAGGCACAAAGTTTTCCGCCGCATTGCATTTTTGCCAGCTGGGGGTGGCAGTCGGCGGCTCCGTTCAACCCTGAGCTAAAAGTGCAAAAAATGTATAAATCAACCACCAATATTTGGAATGAAGCTAATAATTATCAAGATTTGAGTGATGACTGGCGCGGCAAAGAGTTGTTTTTGTGCGGGGTGTTGAGCGATGTGTGTGTAGAGCAAGCCATGAGTGGTGCCTTAAAACGCGGAGCAAAAGTCGTGCTGTTAACAGACTTGTGTCAAGGTCAAAACCGCCAAATCAACGACATTATGCAAGAAGAAAAATACCGTCCGTGGGTGGAGCAGAAAAAACTATTGGCGATAACAACGGCGCAGTTTTTTCAACAAATATTAAATAACAAAAAAATTTTATACACGCGTTTTAATCAAGCTCGGGGAGAATAGCCATGACTAACCTACAATTAGCAGAAATTTGGAGCAACTTGAAGCAAGGCTTGCAGGATTATTGCACACAAAGCGGCCTTAAGACAGTCGTATTGGGTTTGTCCGGCGGATTGGACTCGGCGATTAGCGCGGTATTGGCAGCTGATGCCTTGGGGGCAGAAAATGTAACCGCCGTAATGTTAAAAACTCAATACACCTCAGATTTGAGCCTGCAAATAGCGCATGAAACGGCCAGACTAAACGGTTTCAAATATCAAGAGCTGGATATGGAGCCTTTAATCAGGCAAGAAAAAATATGGCTGCAACAAGCCTGGAAGTCTGAGCCAAAGCCAATTACCAGTGAAAATTTGCAAGCCCGCACCCGAGGTCTGCTCCTAATGGCTTATGCCAACCAATATAATAGCTTGCTGTTGGCCTGTGGTAATAAATCTGAAGCTTTAACCGGATACTGCACATTATATGGTGATACTTGCGGAGGGTTAATGCCTATCGGCAATTTGTATAAAACAACTATTTTTGAATTGGCAAAGTGGCGCAACGCTCAAAGCTTGGCTCTGCCTGATGAAGTGATTAAGCGGGCGCCATCGGCCGAGCTGAGCGAAAACCAAAAAGATGAAGACTCTTTGCCGCCCTATGCCGTGCTGGATAAGATATTGGCGGCTCTAATTGATGAGCATAAAACGCAAGAGCAGATTGCTGCCGAGGGCTTTGCTCCGGAGCTAATTCAGAGAGTTAAGCGTTTGGTAGAAAAATCAGCTTTCAAACGGGAGCAAATGGCTAAGGCGTTGGATATAGGTTAAAAAATTTTTTCAATCAATTATGAACCTTAGGGCGGTAAGCCTCGTTATAGGGGGTATAAAGTGCTCAATAAGGAAAGGAATCGATTATGAAAAAATTTGTGCTTTGTTTGGTGATTTGCTCGCTTTTGAGTTCTGCGGCTTGGGCTAAGCCTTGGCATCATCCGGCGCCGCCGGCTTGGCACCATCGTCCGGCACCTGTCATTGTCCACAAGCCTCATCACCATATCAGCGTGGGCGGGCCGGCTTTGGCAGTGGCCTCAGGCTTAATCGGTTTTGTGGCGGGCTCAGCCATTGCGGCTGCCAACCAGCCGGTATATACGGTAACCACAACAGAAGATAAACAATGCTTTGCCGTGGTATCAAAGTCAAACGGAACGGTTACACAGCACTGCGTTAATGGTGATAACCAAGTATTGTATGTGGACTAAGCCCCACAAAAAAGAGAGGCCTTAATGGTCTCTCTTTTTTTTGATTAATATTCCGGAATTAGCCCAGATTAGTTTGGAAGAACTTAATAATTTCAGCAAAAGGAATTTTGTCCTTGTTGTCGTATAAGTCAACGTGGTTGGCCCCCGGAATAATCATCAGGCGCTTATTGTTGCCGGTCAAACGCTTGAAGGCGTCTTCGCTGAAGTAACGGCTATGAGCTTTTTCTCCGTGAATCATCAATACGGCATTTTTGATTTCATTACTATAAGTGAGAATCGGCATATTGATAAATGATAAGGATGAGGTCATATTCCAACCGCCGGTGGAATTGATGGAACGTGGATGATAACCGCGCGGAGTTTTATAATAGCCATAGTAATCTTTAACAAACTGCGGCTCATCTCCGCTAAGGGTATCAGGCAAGCCGGGGGCGACGGCATAGGTGCCGGACTTGGCATCTGCTGTACGCTGGGCATTGAGCTGCTCGCGAAGGTGGTAGCGCTGCTCGGCATTTTGGGAGTCAAAATAGCCATTGGCATTGACGCGGCTCATATCATACATCGTAGAGATGACGGTGGCCTTGATACGGGTATCCATGGCGGCGGCATTGAGCCCCATTCCGCCAAAACCGCAAATCCCGATTATGCCGATTTTATCTGCATCTACTTGCGGCAGGGTGGTGAGGTAGTCTACTGCGGCACTGAAATCCTCTGTATTAATATCAGGAGAGGCAACATGGCGCGGATGTCCGCCGCTTTCGCCGGTAAAAGAGGGGTCAAAAGCTAAAGCGATGAAGCCGTTTTCAGCCATGGTTTGTGCATAAAGGCCTGAGGCTTGCTCTTTGACGGCGCCAAAAGGACCGGAAACCGCAATGGCCGGAAGCGGCTGACTTATCTTGCCTTGGGGAAGGTATAAATCTCCGGTCAGTTCAATCCCGTAGCGGTTAGTGAAATGGACTTTTTTGACAATAACTTTATCACTCTTGGGAAAAGTTTTATCCCAAGCATTGTAGTGGTGATAAAGCGCGGTAATAATGGCGGCAACCACCACCAAAGCTATAACTGCAACATAAACTATTTTCATCAATATATATCCTTTCTGTGATTATGGATACAAGCATCTTAAAAGTTAGAGCACACTCTAGGTCAAGAGTTTTTTTGTGATGGTTGCATAAAATTAATTATTTTTATTTGCTAACTGACGGAGAGACAATTGCCCCTTCTTTATCAATATAAAACCAAGCATTGCTCTGCCAGCTGTGATACTCTCCATCAGAGTTGGGCACAGGCGCTGAATGGCCGCTATATGTGACTTTGGCTTTGCCGCCATCAAAAGGGTAGCCAAAGGCGTATTGCGGCTTGATGATAACCTGTCCCTGCGGAGTGGCATAGCCAATGAGGCCGGTTTTGGGGTCAACAATGCGAATAGTGCCGTCACTAACATAATCATCACCGTTGTCAAAGCGATAGATAGAATAATTATCAGACTTGACAGAGCATCCACTAAAGCAAAATAAAATTGATAAAATATAAAAAGTAACCTTCATTGTTTTCCTGCAAATATATAGTCGGATATTGCTATAATGCATTAAACATAAAATAATGTCCACTTTTTTTAATTTATAGTCAATATATAAAAAAATATGTTGAATTATTCTTAATTGGAATTAGAATATGTAAAGCGTTAACTTACGTATTTAATGGTGGAGAATATCTATGAAATGGATGATATATAAACGATATGAAAAAGGTCGTTATAATATATATTGGGGAAAGAAAAAAATACTAACATATTCTGCCAATAATTACTCTAAATATGCTAAAAAGCAGCCTGAAAAAAATGATACTTCATTATTAGTTTATACTTATGCCAATAAAAATTATTATGAATTTGCTATATTATATCCAATATGGGTATTACAAAATAATCCCCAAGCCAGAATTGAAATTGCTATTGAAAATTTTAAAGATTTTTATAAACTTTACGGGCATTTGATTGAATTTTATGAACAAAAATACCCAACGCAAGTAATATATACTCAGATTGATAAGCGCTTTAAAAAAGCATCTCCGGGAGCTATACGTTTTATTTCACAGCCAATAAATAAAGCAAAATATGTATATATTGGTGATGTTGATATTTTGGTGCTACAGAATATTGAAAAATTGCACCTTGTTAATATACTAAAAAATAATTTAGATTTTTCAAATATTAAGCGCCATGGGCTGGATAAGTTATCTGGACTGCATTTTATAGAATATGATAAAATGTATCCTGTTAATACTAAAGGAGTTGATATTATTAAAGATAATGATGAAAATATATTGTATAAGTTAATGTTGAATAAAAAATACAAAATTCCAGATGAAACAAAAAATACTTTTCGACCTTTATGTGGGATTCATATCAGTTACTTTTCCAGACCGCCACTGAAAACTATAACCTCAGACGACGCATTAACTTCTTTTCCTTGCTGGTATGATACAAATACATATGGTGATTTTGAAGAATATATGAGATTGAGAAATTCAGACAGTATTAAAGATTTTTATGCGCAGATAAAAGAAACAGATATCACTTTAAGAAGATTAGTACAGATAATAGATATATTTGTGTTTTATATTACGGAGCATAAAAACTTATTAAAATAAATACGATATAATAAAGAGTGGTGTACAACCACTCTTTATTACTAACTAAAACTCGTATTGGTATCCTACATTAATTTCCCACGGGATGTCAACCTTGGCACCAAGCTCGGTGCTGAGCTCAACGTAGGCTGAATTATGATCATTCCACGAGGCATTGACACCGGCGCCAAACTCATAATGCAGGGAGGCCATATCCTCATCAATCGTATAATCAGCAATGGTTATAGAGGTTTTGGCGTCCCAGTCATAACTCAACTTGGCTTGGCTATAAGCAGCAAGCGAAAGGCCGTTATCAAAGCTAAAGTTTTTGCCGCCGGTAATACCGATACTGCTGCTCAAGTAATCAGTATCCGGAGCGTCAATCAAAGTATTAAAGTTGCTTTGGTACTGAATGGAGTTGATGCGCATATAATGCATACCGGCAAAGGGCTCAACGAACCAGTTGTCAGCCAAATCCAAATGGCGTCCGCCGATTAAGTCGGCCTGCCAGCCATCGGTATCATAACTGCCATCGACCATGGAGCCGTTGGGGGTATTGCTCTTGGTCTTTTGGTCGTGCATAAAGTATGTTCCGACAGCATCCAAGAACCAGTTGTCTTGGGTAATTATGCTGGTATAAAGGCCAAAGCTTTGGGTTTCACCCTCGCTTCGCCCTAAAGAGTCAAACTTTTGGCGGGTCTTGGTATAACCGCTATAAGCGCCTAAGCGAATCCGATATTTATCATTATGAATAATTTCGTGGTCATAACCAAAACTGCCTCCATAGACATCACTGCGGCTGCTGGTACCGTCTTGATAATCTTGGTTGATACGGCGGCCGATGCCTTTGGTCCACAGACCATTAGAGTGCTCAGAGGCTTGGTGCTGGGTGTGAAGACGATTATAAACCGGCCCTAAATGCGAATAAAACAATGTTGAAATAGCGTTATAAGTGTTTTTGGCGACATAAGTACTGTCGTTCAACTGGTCGGTATTGGCTAAATACCAGTCGTTGCCGTCTTGGAGCAAATGGTAACGAAAAGCACCGACATCTACCTCTCCGCCGACAATATAGAACGCGTCTTTTGCCGAACTGTCTTCATCAATAATCTTAAACCGATTAGGTGCGGCTCCCATACTATAATCATTAATAAACAAGCCAAAGCGCCCGTCTCCGTTCTTGACATTAATGGTGTCGGACAAATCAGCCGCCAGATTGGTGTTAATATGGAACACGCCATTGCCGTTCAAATTATCAATATTTAATGATGTATGCTGCTGGTTGTAGCTGATATTGACCAGAGAATTGTCTAATTGTAAATCGGGAATCGTGTTATTGCCTGAGATGTTAACAATACTGTTATTGGCAATGGTGGTGCCGGTTAAAATACCGCCGCTTTGCAGGCGCAGAGTACCGTTGTCAAGAAGGGTATTATTTGCCGTACCACCGTTGAGCACGGTTTGGATGCCGCCGCGCGTAACAAAAGTGTTATCGGCTATACCGCCTTTTTTGATTTCTTGCAGGCCGCTGTTGATGGTGGTATTTGTTGCCTTACCATAAACAATTTGGACACCACCGACCAGAGTGGTATTGGTTGCATTGCCACCGGCATAGATATTCTGGCGGCCTCCTAGATTGACCAGACTATCGAAAGCTTGAGCTCCGGAAAAGATATTTTGCGAGCCATATTTATTGATGATAGTTTTAGTAGCCTCGCCTCCGGCTAAGATATTTTGGGTGCCGGTAGAGTTAACCGTGGCAGAGGTGGCTTTGCCGCCGCTTTGAATGGTTTGGCTGCCCAAATAATTGATGGTAGCATTATTGCTTTCTCCGGCGACATAGGCAAAACCAGAATTGATGGTAGTATTATTATCAACCGCTCCGGCATCAATATTTAGACGGCCACCTCGCAAAATACTGCCGGTAGAAGTTGCTCCAGAAGCAAATTCTGCACTGCCGCCGACATTAATCACGGTTCCTTCTGCCGCACCTTCAACCAACTGCTTGCCACCATTATTAACGGTAACATTTTGGGCTAAAGCTCTTTGAGCAATTTGTTGGACACCACTTCCGGAGACAATGCTGTTTTGAGCAAGAGCTCCGGCTTCTACTAACTGTGTTCCTCCGTTGATTTGAGTTTTAATATCTGTACCGGCAACGGTCATCTGACCGCCGTTCATTGTGCCGTTTTGGGAAATAGCATCTTTATCGACAGTCACAATGCCGGCTGTCAACTTGGTGCCATCAGCCAATCCGCCGGACAAGACATTAAAAATTCCGCCCTCATTGACTATGGCATTGTTACTAATACCGCTGACATTGATAGTACCGCCGGAAGATACCGTGCTATTATCGGACTGCCCTCCGGCTAAAATATTTTGTACACCGCTCCCGCTAATCGTGGCATTTTTAGCGGTACCGCCATTCTCAATATTTTGTGTACCTGAGGTAACTTGGGCATTAGAATCCGTGCCAAACACAGTTTGGGTGCTGTCATTAAATATTGTATTTTGGGAAGTTCCGCCTTTGGCTACCATCATTGTAGCTGATGTTAGTTTGGTGCCATCAGCCAAGCCGCCGGACAAGACATTAAAAATTCCGCCCTCATTGACGATGGCATTGTTACTAATGCCGCTGACCTTAATAGTGCCGCCGGAAGATACCGTGCTATTATCGGCCTGCCCTCCGGCTAAAATATTTTGCACGCCGCTCCCGCTAATCGTGGCATTTTTAGCGATACCGCCGTTCTCAATATTTTGTGTACCTGAGGTAACTTGGGCATTAATATCCGTACCAAACACGGTTTGGGTGCTGTCATTAAATATTGTATTTTGGGAAGTGCCGCCTTGGGCTACCGTCATAGTTGCTGATGTTAGTTTGGTGCCATCAGCCAAACCGCCGGACAAGACATTAAAAATTCCGCCCTCATTGACTGTGGCATTGTTACTAATGCCGCTGACCTTAATAGTGCCGCCGGAAGATACCGTGCTATTATCGGCCTGCCCTCCGGCTAAAATATTTTGCACGCCGCTCCCGCTAATTATGGCATCTTTCGCGATACCGCCGTTCTCAATATTTTGTGTACCGGAAGTAATCTGGGCATTAGAATCCGTGCCTGCAACCGTCATGGTGCCGCCGGACAGAGTAATGTCTTGTGACAGACCTTCCGCCTGAATATTAAGCTTTCCGCCGTCGGCAATAACCGCCTCGTATACACCGCCAAAAACATTGACCGTACCACCATCAGAAACTTGAGAACGATACGAATAACCTCCGGTTTCGACCTCTTGTACGCCGCTATCGGTAACTATATTGTTAAAAGCATAACTATCGGCGCCGATTTGCTGAAGGCCGCCTTCAATGGTGGTGGTATCAGCGACACCGCCGTCAAGTACAATTTGGGTGCCTCCGCTAACGGTACCGTTAATATCTTGACCATAAATGGTTTGGGTTCCGCCTTCTAAACTGGTTTGAGACGAAAAACCACCGCTTTTGACAACCATATCACCGCCGGAGATTACGGCATCTTCAGCATAACCGGAGCTGTAAACCGTCATTAACCCGCCGCTATTGACTTTGGTATTCAGAGAATCGCCATAGACCGTTTGCTGTCCGCCATTGATGGTGGCGCCGTCTGACACTCCTCGAACATCTATGCGCTGTTCGCCGCCGCTAATTGTGGCGTTGGTGGATTTACCATACCTTTTTATTTGTTGTAAGCCACCTTTGATAGTGGCATTAGAATCGGTGCCGGTAACGCTTTCGGTACCGGACTGCAAAATAGTCCCCGAGGCACTGCCGCCCTGCAATATGCTTAAAGTTCCGCCATTAACGGTGCTACCCTCGGCATAGCCGCCGCTGTTGACCGTGATAGAACCGCTTTTGCTCACGCTTGATGAATAGGACTTGCCCTTGATAAACTGATAGGCGTTACTTTGAACCGCCGTATTATATGAAGTACCGCCGCTTTCAACATTTTGCTGGCCGCCGGGGTTGATGGTGCTGTTATGCGTTAGGCCTCCGCTCATAATTTGTTGATTGCCGTAGACGGTATAATTATTGGCCTCACCATAGACTTGTTGGGTAACAACGCTATTAACATCTCCACCGTCAGAAACACTACCGGAGGGAATCGTCTGAGTTATGGCATAGGCCGCGTTGGGAAGGATATTCAAAGTCAGCAGTAAGGCAAATTTTTTCATGGCATTATTTCCTATGGCGTTAAAAAAATAGCAGACTCTTAGTTTTAGTTATGCTAGTTTATCAACTTTAAGAAATAATTAAAAAAAATACCACTTAACTGATTTTTTCAATAAATTTAGAATAGCGAATTTGGAAATCATCGGACTGTTTGAGGGCTACCTCGCGCATAATTTTATTGGTATACAAATCCATAACATAGTTATCGGGGGTAACGGATAGCTCCGATGAGGCTTCATCATAATCAAGTATCAAGCCCAACAACGGCGAGCTTGGCTCATAATTGATGAGCTGGGTATAGTAGTCTTTGGCGATTTTGAACTTGGTGGTCCGAGGTGCATATTCCTCTCCGGCGGCCTCAGCTTTAAGGCAGGCGGCGATAGCCTCTATCCGAATATATGTACCGACAGAAAGCGGAAAAAATTTATCATGCGGGGGTAAAGGTTCACTCATAATACCCAAAGTCCTATTTTAATTATTGTTATATTGGTTGTAGCTTGCAATATGGTGCTTGTCAATGTTTAATTAATATATTGCAAGCTATGATGTTTATTGACTTTTGTGATGGTTCAACAGTATAATAGAAATTAGAAGTTGAGGAGTGCCGATATGTCAAAATACAAATGGTGGGTGGCAGCTGTCGTCACTTTGGCAGCATTTACAGCTCAGGCAGGAGATATTCGCTATGGATACAATGCGAAAGGTGAATATGTTCCGGTTGAAATAGACGGGCAACAGGTGGACTATGGGTATAATGCCAGAGGTGAATATGTTCCGGTAAAAATCGGAAACCAGCAGATTGACTATGGCTTTAATGCCAAAGGAGATTATGTGCCAACCAAAGTCGGAAATAACAATATTGACTACGGGTACAATGCGAAAGGAAACTTTGTCCCGACCAAGGTTGGAAACAATAATATTGATTATGGATACAATGCTCAGGGGAATTTTGTGCCCACTAAAGTCGGAAACCATCGCGTAGATTATGGCTTTAACTCCAAAGGAAGATTTGTACCGGTTGGTATCGGCAATTAAGCAGATAAGGACTGATAATGAAACGCAGCTCAGAAAAGTTTTTGATAGATCAATATAAGCGCCACCAAAAAGAGGCTATGGAAATTCGCTTGAATAATCAGCGGATTATTGTACCGTTTGAATATGCTCGCGAGGGGACTAATGAGGAAATCAAAAAATATTTTTGCAGCGATTATCTGGACTTGCAATTTATTGAATGTGAAAAATACAACAAAGCCGGAGAAAAACCTCGTATCATACGGGTGGATAATGTCAGCTATGTAGTGCCTTTCAAATTGCGTAACTCAGATAAAAAAGACACAGCTATTGTGGAAGAGATATTAACCCGTTGTCAACGCAAATATAATCATGCCGTATCTTTGGCTAAAAAATTGGAAAAAGCGTATCCGGATAAAGAGCAAAGCGTCTTAATTTCTAAAGCGCGTGTGGAAGAGATGCAAAAAGAGTATCGCCACTATTTGTGGAAGAGATGTAAAGATAAATCTAAATATGCGGCGATACGATTGGTTGATTTTGCGGCGGCCGGGATTTCGCCCCAAAAAGCAAATATGTCAAACTTACAGAGTAAAGCCCGAAAATTGTTGTTGTCGCTGGCAGTTACCGGAAGTGTGGCGGCAATCGGATATTCGGCTTTTAAGCAATACAACAAAGCTCCTGAACCCAAAGGTGCTAAGATAGCGGATGTTTATATGCCAGAGGAAGAAATTCCTAATGCTGAAAAGATTGACTCTCTGACTGTACCTCAGGAGATAATAGAGGCAAATATATCTATTGCAAACAATAAAGATACTGCAAACGTGGTTGATAAAGCATCAGACCACGCAGAAAAGTTGCTCCCTGCAAAAAAAATTAAAGAATTTAAGCGCTCGCAAAAAGATGCTGATAAATTGTTTGAAAAATTTACGGCAGAAGTGTTTGAAAGCGAAGGAGGTTATGCCGATGCTAAAAAAATCGACCAACCTACCAATATGGGAATTATTCAATCAACACTGAATGCTTTTTGGAAACAACATCCTGATGAAGCTCGCAAAGCAAAGTTTCCGCAAACGGTAAAACAGCTGACCAAAAATCAGGCAAAGTTGATTTACAAAAAACAATATTTTGAGCATTATCGGATTGCTGATTATCGCAACGAAAGCATTGCGCTATTAATCTACGATATGTATGTGAACCACGCTCCGGCTACGGTGGAGAGTTTTGTTAATCAAGGCCTAAAAGCGGCACGTAAAAAAGGTGCTGACGTGAAGCCGATTAAAACCACCAAAGATAGAATCGAACAAGTAAATAAATTGGCGTATGAACCTGAAGCTGAAAAGGCTTTTTATGATATGCTTAACAAAGAGCGGCGTTTTTTGATGCATAAAAATACCGTACTAAAAGCAGCCAATAAATCTCGATTTGCCAAGGGGCTTAAGAATCGCGCCAATAAATATAAAGATACTTATGTTTCAACCAGTGAACAAGAGCAACAGCCCAAGACCATAATGGTTGCCATGCAAACAAAATCACGTTGATTTCAAGCATAAAAAAAGCTCCCGAAGGAGCTTTTTTTATGACTATTTCTTGGGAATATATACCGTATGCAGCATATTGGTACGGCCTTTTTTACCCAAGGGGAAACCGGCGGTGATGATGATGTGGTCACCAGGTTTGGCGTAACCATTCTCAAGGGCGATTTTAACCGCAGTATCTTCAATTTTATCTAAGCTATTAAAGGTGGGCTTGTTAACAAAGCTCTTGGCTCCCCAAACAATGCCCAGACGTCTGGCGACTTCGACCTCCGGAGTGATGGCCAGAATCGGCAAGTTGGGGCGCTCTCTCGCGGTTAAAAACGTGGTCAAGCCGGAGGCGGTATAAGTCACTATCGCGGCAACATTCTTCAATGATGAGGCGATATCGCTGGCGGCAAAAGTAATAGAATCGGACTCACCGACACAACACGGATGAGAGCGAGAACTTTCCATCATTTTATAGAACAAGGGGTCCGCCTCGACCTGAGTAATAATATCGTTCATCATCTTAACGGCTTCAACCGGATATTTGCCGGCAGCGCTTTCAGCGGAGAGCATTACGGTATCGGCGCCATCGTAAACAGCGGTGGCTACATCTGAGGCCTCAGCACGGGTCGGGCTGGGGTTGTTTATCATTGACTCTAACATTTGGGTGGCAATAATCACCGGTTTAGCATGGCGGCGGCAAGCGCTGACAATGCGTTTTTGTAGAACCGGAACGGTTTGAATCGGGCATTCTACGCCCAAATCACCACGGGCAACCATTATGCCATCAGAGAGCTCGATAATATCATCAAGCTCATCTATGGCGCTTGGTTTCTCAAGCTTAGAGATAATCCACGCTTTATCGCCGATTAGTTTGCGCGCCATGCGAACATCATCAGCTTTTTGAACGAACGAAAGCGAAATCCAATCGAATCCAAGTTTGAGTGCAAACTTAAGGTCTTCTTCATCCTTGGGAGTGATGGCTGATATCGGCAAGGTGATATTGGGAAGGTTTACACCCTTATGGCTGGAAAGCTCGCCGCCGACAATAACCTTGGTTTTGATATGTCGAGAATCACATTCTTCAACCCGAAGACGGATATTGCCGTCATTCAATAAAAGCATATCTTTAGGTTTGACAGCCTTGAAAATCTCGGGATGGGGAAGATTAACGCGGGTAGAATCGCCTTCAGCCTTATCCATATCAAGCATAAACTTTTGGCCTTCTTTAAGGGTAACCTTACCGTCTTTAAACACTCCTACACGGAGCTTGGGCCCCTGCATATCGGCAATAAGGGTAATATGAATCCCTTTTTCTTTAGAAAGTTTACGTACAATATCATAACGCTCTTTATGTTCAGCATGGGTGCCATGACTGAAATTGAAACGGAAAGCATCGGCTCCGGCATCAATCAACTTCTCAATAACTTCTTTGGTGGCTGAAGACGGGCCTATGGTTGCCAAGATATTGGTTTTTGTTTTCTGAGGCATATTCTTTTCCTTCAAAAATTGAACCTAGTTTTGGGAGTAATATAACAGATAATAAGTTAACAATATATTATATTCGGAACTTAATCCCACGAAATTTAGTGCTTGTAAAATAAATTTGATTTTGGTACATTCGTAGCAATGTTTAACATAATTTTTAAAGGAGCTTGAATTATGGCTGATGTTGGTGGAATTGATAGTTCTAGATTAGCATCTCTGATTGAAAGAATCGAACATTTGGAAGAAGAAAAGGCTGCTATTGCCTCGGATATTCGTGATATTTTTGCAGAGGCAAAGTCGGCGGGTTTTGATGTCAAAATCATGCGGGCTGTTTTGAAACTCCGTAAGATGAATGCGGCCGACCGCGACGAGCAAGAGATTTTGTTGGAAACTTATCGCAAGGCTTTGGATATCTAAGCTTAACTTAGCAAAAAAAATAAAGGCTCCTTAATGGAGCCTTATTATTATGGCTTAAAAACCCCAGCGCTCATACCGCGGAAGCTTGATATAGCTGCAGCCTTGGTCCCCAACGGAAGAGCAACCGGGTTCAACATAGCTCATCTCAATATCAATAACGTGGTACAAAATATAATCTTGTTTTTTGAGTTTTAAAAAGAGCGGGGTCATACTGGCCTCAACGGTGATATCTTCCAACGTGCTGTCCTTGGTTACGGGGTTGGGGCTCTTCAAAAACGGTATGCACAAAAGCTCACCTTGGGCAGAATCGGTTTCAGAGCAAGACAAAGCGTGGTTGAGCTTATCTGAAATGACAATAAAATAATCATGCATGGAGCCGGGCTTGGACTTGATTTTTTCAATCGTAATATCGCCCTGAAAGATATTACCCTCTTGTGGTGCCGGATTAACCCAAACATGGTAGAGGCCACGGCTGAAATACCAACCTCCGCCAAGCAAAACTGCTACCAGAACCAATATCAGCAGATATTTTTTCATCTCTAGACCTCCTCTAAATTTAAGCTCCCAAAAAATTTCTCTTGTTCTTATGTTTTTAATTTTCTATGTTATATATTATTAGTAATATTTTCAGAGTCAAAACAAATCGCGAGGATTGCATGATTATTTCTATCCCTAAAGAATGTATAGACGGAGAAACCAGAGTGGCCGCCACTCCGGAGACAGTCAAAAAATTTGTTGCCGCCGGTATGGAAGTGAGAATCGAGCATAATGCGGGAGAAAATGCCGGATATACCGATGCCGAATATAAAGACTCCGGTGCGATTATATGTGAAGCACCGGCGGAACTGTATAATAATGCGGATATCATCCTCAAAATCAATGCTCCTCAAGAACAAGAGCTACCCTTCATTAAAAGAGAGGCAATTGTGTTAGCCAACTTCCAAGCCTTGGCGGACAAAGCGAAACTCAGTATTTATGCCAAAGCTGGGCTGACTTGTTTTGCTTTAGATTTGATGCCCAGAATATCTCGCGCACAGAGTATGGATATTTTGTCATCGCAGAGCAATTTGGCCGGATATGCCGCCGTACTTGAGGCTTTTAATACCCTCAACAAAGCGGCTCCGCTGATGATGACCGCGGCCGGAACCGTGCCGCCGGCAAAGGTATTGGTATTAGGCGCCGGAGTAGCCGGTTTGCAAGCTATTGCAACAGCCAAACGCTTGGGGGCGCAGGTGTTTGCATCTGACGTGCGTCCGGCAGTAAAGGAACAAGTAGAATCGCTGGGGGCTAAATTTGTGGAAGTCGACAGCAACGAATCCTTTGAAACCATCGGAGGATATGCCAAAGAAACCTCTGAGGAATATAAGCGCAAGCAGGCCCAAGCCGTAGCCGAGCAACTAACCAAAACCGATGTGGCCATTACCACGGCGCTTATCCCCGGTAAAAAAGCCCCTATTCTGATTACCAAAAAAATGTTGGCGGCAATGCCCAAAGGTGCGGTGATTATTGATATGGCGGCAGCTTCCGGCGGAAATGTGGAAGGCAGCATTAATGCTCAGACGGTGGAGCTCGGCGGGGTTAAGATTATCGGCAACAGCAATTTGGCGGCCAAGCTGCCGGCATCAGCCTCGGCGCTGTTTGCCCGTAACATATACAACTTCTTAGCCCCGATGATGGATAAAAAAGGCAGGATTAACTTTAATTTTGATGATGAACTGGTGGCCGGAACTTGTGCGGTCAGAAACGGTGAGGTGCTCAAATGATTGATATTTGGATGTTGTTTACGGTCTTGATGTTAGCGTGCTTTGTAGGGTATTTTGTGGTGTGGGGCGTAACTCCGGCGCTACATTCGCCGCTGATGAGCGTATCTAATGCGATTTCCGGAGTGGTAATTGTCGGCGCTTTGATTACTGCCGGGGTGCCCGAAATGAGCGAGCATAAAGTTTTGGGCTTGATTGCCGTGGTCTTGGCTTCCATTAATATTTTCGGCGGATTTGCCGTATCACAGCGGATGCTCTTGATGTTCAAAAAGAAAAAAGCACCCCTGAAAGAGGAGAAAAAATAATGACGAATCATTTGTTATCCATTGCTTATATTTTAGCCAGCGTCTTATTTATTTTCTCCATTCGCGGGTTGGCATCTCCGGAAACAGCGCGCAGAGGAAACGTGCTCGGCATCGTGGGGATGGTAATTGCCATCGGCGCCACGGTATATTCGCCTTTAGTTACGGACTATTGGCCGGTAGTCGCGGCAATTTTAGTCGGCGGGGTTATCGGTACCTACTTTGCCATCAAGGTAAAAATGACATCTTTGCCGCAGATGATTGCCGCTTTCAACGGGTTGGGCGGTTTGTCTGCCGTGTTTATTGCTGTGGCAGAGATTTTGGCCGGTTCAACCATGTTGATTGAAAACGTGTTGGGACTGATTATCGGTGCGGTCGCTTTCTCCGGTTCTGTAATTGCTTTTGCCAAGCTCCAAGGTTTGATGAAGCCGAAAGCCATCGTATTCTTTGGGCAGCAAGCGCTTAACCTGATTTTGGGTTTAGCGATGATTGCTTTGGCGGTGCTCTTTGTTATGACCCCAAACACAGACTATTTCTACATTCTGGCCGCGGTATCAATCGTGTTGGGATTCTTACTGGTATTACCTATCGGCGGAGCTGATATGCCGGTTGTTATCTCGGTTTTGAACGCATACTCCGGATGGGCCGCCGTGGGAATCGGTTTTTCACTCAACAATGTATTATTGATTATTGTCGGGGCTATCGTCGGAGCCAGCGGCGCTATCCTCTCTTATATCATGACTAAGGCGATGAACCGCTCGCTTACCAGCGTGATGTTGGGCGGCTTTGGGGCTGAATCTCATACTGCCGCGCTCAGCTCACATGAGGACAAGACCGCAAAATCAGGCAGCCCTGATGATGCCGCTTTTATTATGGAAAATGCTAACAAGGTGATTATTGTCCCCGGTTATGGTATGGCTGTGGCGCAGGCTCAGCACGTGTTGAAAGAGATGGGTGATGATTTGCGCCAAAAGTATGGGGTCGAGGTTAAATATGCTATTCACCCCGTGGCCGGACGTATGCCTGGGCATATGAACGTGTTGTTGGCGGAGGCCAATGTGCCTTATGAAGATGTGTTTGAGTTGGAGGATATTAACCGCGAATTTGCAACCGCAGATGTGGCCTATGTTATCGGCGCTAATGATGTCACCAATCCTTTGGCTAAGACTGATGCTTCGTCACCAATCTATGGAATGCCGGTGCTTGATGTCGGCAAGGCTAAGACCGTATTCTTTGTTAAGCGCTCTTTGGCTTCGGGCTATTCCGGCGTGGAAAACCCTCTCTTCTTTGCGGATAACACGATTATGCTTTATGGCGATGCCAAAAAAGTTACCGAGGAAATTGTTTCCGCTCTTGAACGCTAACCACGATGCTCGTGGAGCCCTCAGTTATCGGTAGCGAGATTGGGGCAGAGAAAGCGCGATGCTTAGATGGTGCAGGTGGAGCCATTGGTTAGCGCAAACGGGCGCCGTTTGATCCGCTCAGTTATCGGTAGCGAGATTGGGGCAGCGGACGAACTGCGTTCGCCCCCTGCCCATTGAGAGTTAGTAAGAAGCGAGGATGGGGCGAGCATAGGCCTTGCCGAAGTAGCCGTTGTTGATCACGTAACCACCGGACATATTCACGCTGTAGTAGCAGTCTCTGTCGCTGTTGTAGGTAGACGACCAATACTCAGTATTTATAAATTGCTTCCCCTCATTTACCCAAAACAAGCTGCTTAGCTGTGATTTATTGTTATACAGGCTTTGTAATTGATCTAATGTCGGCAAGGTGCCTTTGACATTGCCACAGAATGAGTAGCTTTGGCATTGATTATTAGCACTATTCCAATCTGTATATCCTAAATCTCGCAGAGCAACATAAAAGTTCATGCCGCTTGCTTTTACACCAACCACCGTGCCATTGCAATAATACAACTCCCCTTGAGCCCCGTTGAGGACTTGTTTTTGGCAGCTGCTGCCGTTCCACTCATAACCGCTGGCGCAGGTGCAGGACGTATATTTGCCGTTACAAGCCGTGCCTGAACCGCCGGCGTAACCGGTACCCGAGCAGGTATATTTATATGTTGATGGGCAAGTACAAGCACTACCGCTCCAAGTGTATGGAGAGGCACAATTACATTTAGTATATTTTCCACCACAGGCTGAGCCTGTGCCACCGGCGTAGCCGGTACCTGAACAGGTATATTTATAGCTGGAATCGCAAGTGCAGGATTGATATTTGCCGTTGCAGGTTTCACCGCTCCCGCTCTCCCCTGCTCCGGTACAAGTTTTATCATAACCTAATTTAATGCAATCTTCGGCTGCTCCTCCCCCACAATACCAGCCATCACCAAACGGGCATTTTAAGCCGCTCCCTGGGCAAGCAGAATCAGTGTATCCCAGCAGAGAGCAATCCGTCACCGCACATTCTGCCGCGTTTAAGGTTTGAGGAATAAAGGACAAAGAAGTCCCTAAGAGTAAAAAGGAAATTTTTTGCATAATAACACCTGTATCAACATTTATCTTCACAAGAATTATTATAATAAAAAAGAAAATTTCTTTCAATAACTATTTTTAATTAATGGCAAAAATGGGGACAGGAAAAGTTTAATTGCTCCGGCCGAGCCGGAGGCACAGGCCGCCGCCTGTGGTGGATGGTGCTTTAAGGTAAAATGATTACGCATAGAAAATTCTGTTTAACTGGTTTATAAAAAATAAGAGATTAGATTGGCGAAAAGGAAGAAAAAATAGTGTGGGTAAATAAAATGGGCAGCGATAGCACAATGCCACCCTGCCCTTGTAAAATTATCTACTCTCTATCAAGGGTGAAAAGAAATAAAATGTTTAAAAAGCTGATGCGGCCTTAGTTGCGGCGGTAGCGGTTGGGGTCTACTGAGCGCAATGTGCCTGAACCGATGCTACGCAAGTTGTCCGGTCTGACAAACTTCGGCATGGAAGGAGCCTCCCTTGGGGTTTGCTCGCCTCCTGCGTTAGAGGAGCGCGGTGTAACCTCCGGTTTGCTGACTGAAAGTTTGGCCTGATAGAGGCATTTCATACCGCGGATGGGATCATAATATTTATCTAAATCTGCTATATTCTCCCCCATACCCAAATACAAAAAGCCGCCGGGGACTTGGTTCTTATAAATAGAACGAATCATATCTGCCTGCGCCTCGACTGAGAAAAAGCGCAAGACATTGCGGCAGAAAATAATATCAAAGGCATCTGAAAAAGTGATGTCATCCAACATATTATAACGCCTGAACTCAACCATATCCATAATATTGCGGTTGACTTGCCACATCTCTCCGTCTTGGTGGAAGTTATCAATCATGGTGCGCGCGTTCATGCCCATTTGGATTTCAAATGGGGTATAGGCTCCTTTTTGCGCTTTGCTTATTGAGGCGGTAGAAATATCTGTGCCGATGATTTTGATATCCCAATCGCTAACTGCAAACAGGCGGTTGCGTACTGAGATGGCTATTGAATAAGTTTCTTGCCCTGAAGAACAACCCATACTCCAAATACGGAGCTTTTTGGCGCTGCGATTGGCTTCACGCAAGTGGGGCAAAATACGATTTTCAAAGCCGCTGAAAACTTTATAATCCCTGAAAAAGCAAGTATCTGACAAGGTTAAGGCCTCGATTACCTGCCATAGCAAGGTCTTTTGCCCGTTGCGCAAATCAGAGATTAAGTCTTCAACCGTGGAGTAATCTTTTTCCCGCACGAAGTTGTATATTTTGCGGTCAAGAACAAAATATTTATCTTCACTAAGCTCCCAGCCGACATACTTTTTTAAAAGTCCGAGGATATATTCAAAATCTGTTTTCTTCATACGGGATATCCTATATTAAATCCAAGATTTCAAGTTTACTGGCAACAATCTCTTCATCAAAGGGTTTCATGATATAATCATCTGCACCGCCATCAAGCGCTTCACGAATCTTGTTGGCATCTGTAACCGCTGAGCAAAAGATGATTTTGGGCTGCTCTATTCTTTGCATATCTCTGATTTTATACAGAGCGTCAATGCCGTCTAAGATGGGTAAGCGCGTATCCATAATAATCAAGCGAGGTTCGTGCCTTTCGCATAGTTCGACTACATCTTCGCCGTCTTCGGCCTCAATAACATCATAGCGGAGGTTTTCCATAATCTTCATCAGAATCATACGGATTACTTTAGAATCATCGGCAATAATGCACTTGGGCATGGAGTCCTCCTTTTATTCAACCAACAGAGCCAGACCTTGCGAATCAAGCAGACGCAAGCTACGTCCTGGGAGGCTTACGTTGTGGCACAGGTATAATAATGGTGCATAGAAAGCCAGATTGTCAGGTTGCTGACCTTGGACAATCTTTGACATTTGGCTGACTTTTTCAGCGGACAAGGCGGCTCCTACTGTTGCGATAACCAGTCTTTGACCGTCGTCTTCAACTTCTATTTTGCCGCCCTTAACCAACGCATCAGCAACAATCATTACCCCCAGCATAGCCCAACGCCCAAAAGCAGGACTCTTTAATCTAAAGGAAAGCTCTATGGGAGTATTTCGGTTGCCGATGGTCTGCAGATAAGCGGCACAGGTTTGCTCAATAATGGCAAGATTTTCAAGATTGCTGTTGTCGAGGCCAAACGCCATACGGAAAAACTTTAATCTGGCACTTAGAACACTAGAGCTGGTATTGAGGATTGATTTAATATCGGGCAAAAAGTCCATATCGCCTTCTTCAAGCAATTCAACCGCATTGGAAACCGCCCCGATATTGCCAATTAAATCGTGGCTGATGCGTGTGCTTACGGCTTGGGTTAAATCTAAATCATCATACATCAAGTTATTCCTCAAAAGCTATACAAATCTGTGTTCATAAATAATTGGTCTTCTCTGGACATACGCGTGTAATCAAGCTCTCTTAACATCGGGTCTTCCAGAATTAGTAATCCGGTTGCGGCCTGCATATAGGGCTTGTTGCCGCCCAACCCCCAAGTAACGGCTTCTTTATTATCGGGAGCGCCGTATTTGTGGTTGACCTTCTTCCAAAAGTCATAAATTTTGATGTTGCGCAAATATATGGCTTTGGGGCTGTTGCCCTGAATGGTGGAGGCCATACTCTTATATATAATCTTATAAACTTTATTATTCGTAAAATTACTGGTGAATCTGACGCTGATTTCTTCTTTGGTTTCAAATTTAGTATATTTGGTCAACGCAACGTATTGATGATTGTCCTTTTTAGCGGTTTCTGCGACGCAATTTTCTAAGCGTTCATACCCAACGACGCCTTGGTTGCGGCAACGCTCTTCATTGCGCCAGCGGATGAAGTTGGGGATATCAAGCTTTTGGTAGACTTTACGGAAGCCTTTTTTGCGCATGGTTTCATCGACTTGCGTCATAGACATACGTAGCATGACGCCTGAGATATCAAAAACCGAGGCATTAGAGCCGCTGCGGCGGTTGGGCGAGTTTTCGACCATATCTTCAAGCGTAATTGACGAATCGGAAGAGCTGCTCTTCCCCAAACCGGAAAGTGGGGATTTAAGCTTGCTCAGCCAAGTTTCACTCTTGGGCTCATCTTGGGGAGAATCGTTGTTTTCTTCAGGAAGGGTGGCGTTTTTTTCGGACAAGGTTTCAGTTAAACTTTTCTCCCCTTCCGGAGAAAAGCTACCCTGCGAGGGCGCCTCTATCGGCAATTTATTGAAACCATCATCCGCGGGGGCCGGCTTTTGCGAGGGCAAGATATCATTGGCGTCTTTTTGCAAGATGGGTAATAAGTCTTGCGGAGAATCTTGAGGCTCGGGCGGAGGAGTGGTTTTGACTACTTTAGAAGATGGGGATGATGAGGTATCAAGCGGCTGAAGGTCCTCCTCAGTCAAGTTATCAAAATTTAAATCTTCATCATCAATAAATTTGGGCAGGACAATAGGCTCAGCTTGAGAATAAGCAGCGTTAGCGGCGGTAGAATCGGGAGAATAAACAGGAACGGCGTCTTTGGCATAAGCAAAAGGCGCACTCAGCAAACAGCTAAATAAGACTAATCCTGCACGATATGTCATTAAAAACCCGAATCTGTGTTAAAGTATACTAAACGTTATGTAGTATAAATATTTTTTGCAAAAGTAAAACAGCTTAGCTCAAGTTATCCCACAAACAAAAGAGCCCTTGCGGACATGGCGGCAAAGGGCTCAAGGCATCGAAAAAAGAATCGAGCTTATTGTGCAGGTGTACTGACTTCATCAAACTCGAGTTTAAGGCCATTATCACCGGTCAAGGTGAGCTTGCCATTACTCAAGCTATAGGCATTGATTTTGGGCAGATTTTGCAGGTAAGTGCTTTCAGCCTCCATCATTTCAACCGGGCCGGCCATCATTGTGGCTCCGGCTTGGCCAAAGCTCAGCTTTTGCCCTTCAAGAGTATAAGAGCCGAAGTAGTTATTGACGGCTTTGCCATAGAAACGAGGCTCCTCGGCATCAAAACCGAGTGTGATTTCCATATTGGCCGGAGCGTCGTTCAATTTATACATTTTACCTTTAAAAGACTCGTCCGACTTAGAGCAAGCTGCGACCATAAACAAAGCCAAGACGGCAGATAACAGTTTTTTCATTCCTAAAAGCTCCTTATTATTGGTGGTGATTAACTCTGAAATGGAGAGTAGAGTATTTTGCAAAAAATATCCAGTTTTAAATTGCACAAAATGACTTTTTTATAAAAAAATGCACATCAGATGCATTTTATGCTTGATTTTTATTTTTTATTCGTTATGTTTGCTTGTGTCTTGTGGTTATGCCGCCGTAGCTCAGTGGTAGAGCACACCCTTGGTAAGGGTGGGGTCGAAAGTCCGATTCTTTTCGGCGGCACCATTTATCAGTTTCAGGCGTTTTTAGTAGTTCATCGAATGGCTTAACTATTGAAAACGCTATATTTTTTCCTTCAGTTTTGCAGTCCGATAA
>CALXWI010000022.1 GCA_944392325.1 uncultured Alphaproteobacteria bacterium
GCTTGTTCTCGTCGGGCAGAGCTTGCAATTCATCTAGAGCTCATAGTCGGCACTGTCGTGCCTTTATTCGCTAAGATGTCATTGGTTTTGCAGAAGAAAACGCCATTTAAAGACGTTTTCTCTTAGCAACTCTCTCCGCCAATAGAGAAGATGCCCTTTGTTGAGGACATCTTTTTTTTATGGCGGAGATACGCCTCGAACGGCGCAAAGCTTGTTCTCGTCGGGCAGAGCTTGCAATTCATCTAGAGCTCATAGTCGGCACTGTCGTGCCTTTATTCGCTAAGATATCATTGGTTTTGCAGAAGAAAACGCCATATTTCTCTGGTGGTTAATAGGGAAGAGGGAAAGTTCCTCCCCTGCTGCATAGGGGAGGAAATAAGGGGTAAAATACTAGTAAGAAGTTAGTACTGGGCGAACATAACCATGACTAGTGTCGTTATCGCCTGCGATGCTGCTACCATTAGACATATGTACGATGTTGTGGATGTCGTTGGTGCTGCCAGGGGTAGACGACCAATACTGCTTTTCTGCCAATTTTGTCCCTCCATTTGTTGAAAGTAGGCTATTTACCTGTGATTTGTTCTTATAAATCGTAAGTAATTGATCTTTGGAAGGTAAAATTCCCCTAATATTGCCGCAGAATGAATAGTTACGACATGCATTATTTCCATCATCCCAATACATACTTCCCAAATCCCTCATCGCAACATAAAAGTCCATACCTGTATTTCGAATACCGACAACTTTGCCATTACATTTATAAACATCACCATCTGCACCATTTATGACTTCTTTTTTCTGACAACTGCCATTTTTCCATTCGTAGCCAGATGAACAGTTGCATTGTGTATACATTCCACCGCAGATGGTACCTAACCCACCTGCATAGCCAGTACCTGTACACGTATATTGATAAGTAGAATCGCAGGAACATTTTTTATATAGTCCGCCACAAGAATCACTTCCGCCAATTTGGCCGATACCTTTACACTCTTCAGTAAAGCCATTTTTATTGCAAACGTCTTCTTCAGAAGTTAGGCAAGCCCATTTGTTGCCAAATGGGCATTTGATACCTTGGCTTCCATTGCATGAGGTTTCGGTATACCCCAAAGCAGCGCAATCTTGCGTGGCAACGCATTGGGCTTTGACATTTAATGGAAATAGGGATGCAGTTGTCCCTAACAATAAAAAATATAATTTCATAACTAAGCTCCATTGTTTTTAACGATTAAAACAAACGTCACCGAGTTATGGAAACAAGGTGACGTGGAGCTAAACAACTGTACAAGTAACAGTCGGGTTTCTTCGTCATTTTCCCCGATAGCAGGATAAACAGCTATCGGGGGTGCTTATTCCGCCCACTCCACGCCATAGTGGATATTCACTTGTAGGTGTTGTTTAGACACCACAACAGGTTTTCCCTTGTTGCAGTTACAGAGTATCATATTCATATATGAAAAGCAAGCTGTTTTGATGTAATTGACATGAATAGGTATACTGTAAATTAATTTATTAGGTAATTTTGTTTAGCGCTAAAGTGGGATAGTAAGAGCGATAAGGTGGAGGTGAAGGCGTGAGGAGAAGAAGGAATAGGGGAAGAGGTGGTAAGTTATTTGATAAGGAAAAATGGAAGGGATAAAAAAATTAAATTGGCAGAGAGAGTAGGTGCGGGCTTAGTTGTTCTGGCAGAGCTTGCACAAAATGAGGCTGTACATTATTTATGAGGTATGTTATAAGCTTTAAGGTAAGGATGTTGATATGTGGATTTATGACGGAAAATTAAAGCTTATATTGCAGGAAAAAAATGGTAAACTAAGTGGAGTACAGTTTGCTCATGTCACAGAAAAATTACCTCAAATAACCGAAGATATAAAGCTTACGCCTTTGTTGGCTGATGCTGTACGGCAATTAGATGAATATTTTGCCGGTAACCGCAAAATATTTGATATTCCGTTATATTTGGAGGGAAGCCCTTTCCAGCTAAAAGTATGGGAAGCTTTGCAAGCAATACCTTATGGAGAGGTTGTAACTTATAAAGATATTGCCGATCGTATTGGTAACCCTAAAGCAGTACGTGCGGTAGGTATGGCGAATCATCATAATCCGATTGCCATTATTGTTCCGTGTCATCGTGTAATCGGAGTTGGAGGCAAGCTGGTCGGTTATGCCGGAGGGTTGGACATAAAACAATATTTGTTAGATTTGGAAAGTAAAAATAAATAAAGGCTCCGTGGTAGGAGCCTTTATTTTTGGTGGTTAGAACCGGCGTGCCGGGACGTGGTTCTTCCAGTTGAGTTCAATTTGCTCAAGTGAGCGTCCTTTGGTTTCAGGAAGGAAGTAATAAGTAAAGAATAAGCTTATGATTCCTATAAATCCAAAAATCCAGAAGGTGTATGCCTCACCAATGACTTCAAGTAGAGTCGGGAAGGTTAGGGCTACAATAAAGTTGAAGCCAAAGTTTGCCATGGTGGCAATGCTCATGGCGGTACCTCTTATCTTGAGCGGCATAATTTCGGAAATAACAATCCAACCAATTGGGCCAAGTGAAAAGGCAAAGCAAGCAATAAAGGTGATTATGCTGGCTACGGCTACCCATTTTAAGTTGTCGCCCAGAAATTCGGTTAAATAGAAGGATCCTCCAAGAGCAAATAAGCTGATGGTCATGCCCGTTAAACCAACATAAAGCAATGGTTTGCGGCCAATTTTGTCAGTATAAAAAATAGCGACAAAAGTCATAACAAAGTTGACAACACCAACACCGATGGTGGCGTATAATGCTCCAATGGTGTCTGTGAAACCGGCAGCCTTAAAAATGGTGGCGGTATAGTAGATGATGTTGTTAATACCGGTACAAATTTGCATAAACATTACGCCGACACCAACCAATACCGGAGTAAGCATCCAGCTTTCAAAGACTTGCTTTGATTTCTTGGTTTGTTTTTTGGGGGTTAAAGTGCTTTTGATTTCAGCAATGTGTTTATCTGCATCGGCTTCAGGCTCAATCTTTTGGAAGATAGCTTTGGCCTCATTTTCACGCTTTTTGCTGATGAGCCAGCGCGGAGTGTCGCCCAAGAAACTGATGCCAATTAATAAAATCATGGCCGGAATTAAACCTGCTCCTAACATCCAACGCCAGTTATAGTCCGTGTTGGCAAAGATGCGGTTGATAAGGTAAGAAAATAAAATACCGGCAGTGATGGCTAATTGATAAAGTGAAACCAACATGCCACGGACTTTTTGTGGGGAAAGTTCAGACAAGTACAGCGGAATTACAAAGTTGACCATACCAATGGCTAGGCCAAGAATCATACGTCCGGTAATCAGCCAAAATGCACTAGGGGCAAAACCGCAGAGAATCGACCCAATGGCAAAGATAATGCCCGTGGCGATAATAACTTTTTTGCGCCCATAGACATCAGCCAGAACACCGTTGCTGGCAGCACCAAGAACGGCTCCGACCAAGGCTGATGATACTATCCAACCTTGCTCCAGAGTGGTGAGCGGCCAGGTGTCGTTAATAAACAAAAGGGCACCTGAAATAACACCGGTATCAAAACCAGATAGAAGCCCGCCAAGAGATGCTACGCCGGCAATAACATAAAGCCAGACGTGCTTAAATTTTTTGGTTGCAGTTGCCATATTTAATCTCCGGATAATATAAAAATACTCAACTCTGTTATTCTAGCACAAATTATTTTAAGAATAAATATAATATTTTTTAACAATTCTCCTTTAAGTTAGGATAATGAGAGAAATATGGGTGATTAAGGGGATTTGTTGATGTGGAAAAAGTCAGCCCGGTGCTTGGGGTGTTTGTTGTTGGCTTGTCAGCCGGTTTATGCTGGAAATGAAGCAGTTAATGTACCAGAAGAATATACTCAATGGCTGAATAATTTGAAAGTAGAAATGGTAGAGAGAGGAATTTCTCAAGAAACTGTAGATGTGGTATTTACCCCTAATTATTATCATCCTAAGCCAGAAGTGGTGGAAATTGACCGCAAGCAAGTTGAGTTTTTGTTGACGTCAAATGAATATCTGAATCGTGTCTTGAGCCGCAAAAAAATTGAACAAGGGCAGAAAGAATATAAAGAATTGTACCCTCTGTTTAAGGATATGGAAAAGAAGTATGGGGTGCCGTTTGAGTATATTGTGGCGTTTTGGGGAATGGAAACTTATTATGGAAAAACTTTTGGCAATTTCCAAGTTATAGAGGCTTTGACCATACTGAGCTATGATAACAGACGTCCGAAGTTCTTTAAAAATGAGCTATATCAGGCTTTGAAAATCGTTGATGATTGGGATATTGATTATACTAAAATGGAGGGCTCGTGGGCGGGGGCCATGGGGCATTTCCAATTTATGCCGTCAACGTTTAATGCTTATGCCGTAGATTATAACGGCGACGGGAAAATCGATATTTGGCATTCGTTTGAAGATGCTGCCGCCTCAGCATCTAACTATTTGGCATCAATCGGGTGGAATAAGGACCAACCTTGGGGAACAGAGGTTAAACTGCCGTGGAATTTTGATTATGCCTTAAGCGGGAGACAATATCAAAAAACAATTAAAGAATGGCGCAAGCTTGGTGTGAGAGGAAAAGACGGTAAACCGCTTAAGCTTAAAGACGAATGGAAAGCGTCAATTATTTTACCGGAAGGCAAAAAAGGTCATGCTTATTTGATAACCGATAACTTTCGCAAGATTATGGTTTGGAATCGTTCCGAAAACTATGCTTTGGCGGTAGGAATGTTGGCTGATTATATTAAAACCGGTAAAAAATGGCAGCCAATGACGCAAAATGCTGCTGTTAAAGTAAAAAGCGATGATGTGGTGAAAGTGCAGAGTTTTATCAATCGCTTGGGGTGGGGAAAACTTGATGAAGATGGAAAGCTTGGAAGTAAAACCCGCGAGGCAATAAAAAAAGTGCAGGCCGAGGCTAAAATGCCACAAGACGGATATCCGGATTATCAGTTTTTACAGAAAATTAATCGCTATAATCCAAAGGTTGGATTTGCAATTCCGGTACAACCTCGAAGAGAGCAAAAAGATGATGTGCAAAAGCAAAAACAGTCTTTACGAACCGAGAAAAAGAAGTTAAATTAAAGCAAATCTTTTAATTTAAATTATGAGAGTTAAGATTATGATGCAGAAAAAGACAAGTTTTGCGCTTGGTTGTGCTTTGTTGTTGCTGGCAGGATGTGCTTCTGATGAGGTGGATTTGAAGTCATCACCATATACGCAGGCGGCAACAATCAAAGATATGGGTGGAACTTATAAAGTGGGAAAACCATACCAGATTATGGGGCAATGGTATTATCCGAAAGAGGATTATAACTATTCGGAAGAAGGTATAGCCTCTTGGTATGGTGAAGATTTTCATGAGAAAAAAACCGCTAACGGTGAAGATTATAATATGAATACCTTGACGGCGGCGCACAGGACTTTGCCTTTGCCTTCAATCGTACGGGTTACTAATTTGGAAAATGGGCGCTCGCTGGTGTTGAGAGTTAATGACCGCGGGCCTTATGCTAAGAATCGAATCATTGATATTTCAAAGCGTGGGGCAGAGTTGCTCGGATTTAAGACTAAGGGAACGGCTAAAGTAAGAGTCGAGGTATTGCCAAAAGAAAGTGTGGCCTTGAAACAGGCTTTGTTGGAGCAAGATTTTGAGCCGAATTATGCCTTGTATAATGCAAAGTCAGAGGCTTTTAACCAAGAAGTACCACCTCCGTCCACTATGTTGCCGGAAGTACAACAGGCTCAACTTGATGGAGACCGTAATTATTTGGTAGGGGCCGGAAGCCCGCAAGTAGCCGCTAAACCAGAAGAGAAAATTGAAATCGTGTCAAGGGAAGAGGTTAAAGTACCGGCAATGACGGCTGGTGGCGGCAAAAAGTTTTTTGTGCAGGCAGGGGCCTTTTCTAAGCAGGAATCGGCTAAGCGCTTGTCATCGCAATTGTCTAAAGTTGGAACGGTCAATTTGACGCAAGCGACTGTGCAGGGTAACCCGTTCTATCGGGTACGCCTTGGGCCGTATAATGATACAGTAGATGCTGAGGCTACGGTCGAAAAATTAAGAAATTATGGGATTAATGATGCCCGCGTTGTAAAAGATGAACTGTAAGGAGCGGATGATGACTTGGAGTAAAAATTGGGCGGTGTTGTTGGCCGCATCAACAGCGTTGTTGGGGGCTTTTCAGGCAGAGGCAATTGAAACCAAAGCCAGAAATGCTATTTTGATGGATTATACTACGGGACAATATTTGTATACTAAAGACCACAAAAAAATGGTTCCGCCGGCATCAATGAGCAAGTTGATGACCGTATATATGATTTTTGATAAATTGAAAGATGGTTCTTTGTCGTTGGATGATACGTTTACGGTAAGCGAAAATGCTTGGCGTAAAGGCGGGGCAGCCAGCGGCGGTTCAACGATGTTTTTGAAAATAGGGCAGAAAGTTAGAGTCGAGGATTTGATTAAAGGTATTTTAATCCAGTCCGGAAATGATGCTTGTATTGTGGCTGCAGAAAATATTGCCGGCTCAGAAGAAGATTTTGCCGCGCAAATGAACATCAAAGCCAAAAGAATGGGCTTGAATAACAGCTCTTTTGTTAATGCTACCGGTTTGCCTGACCCTGAGCAGAGAATGTCAATGGAGGATTTGGCTCTGCTATCAAAAGCGATTATTGAGGAGTTTCCGGAATTTTTCCATTTGTTTTCAGAAAAATATTTTACATATAACGGAATTAGACAGGGAAACCGTAACCCGTTGCTGTATTCTATGCCTAATGCCGATGGTTTGAAGACCGGACATACGGAAGAGGCCGGATTTAGCCTGACGGCAACGGCTAAACGCGGTGACAGACGTTTGATTGAGGTAATGGCCGGAATGAAGAGCAACAAAGAACGCTCTGAAGAAGCCGAAAAATTGATGAGCTGGGGTTTTAGAGAGTTTGATAATTATCAAGTGCTTGAAAAAGGCCAGAAAGTTGCTGAGGTTCCGGTTTGGTTTGGGGAAGAGAAATCAGTCGGGTTGGTGGTTAATGAAGGCTTACTTAGAACTATTGCCCGCAGTGATGTGATTAATACCAAGTTGGTGGCAGTTTATGATAAACCGGTGGCAGCGCCGATTGAGGTCGGACAGCAGCTCGGTGTGGTAAGAGTTGAAGTGCCGAATATGGAAACCGTGGAAGTGCCTTTGGTTGCTGATCGCTCAGTTCCGGCTTTGGGGTTCTTTGGACGCATCAAAGAAAACTTGAAGTATTTGTTATTCGGGGCTGACTAATGGGGTCGCTAAAAGGTAAAGTGGCTACACCTAAAGGGGTGGACGGCGAGGTAGAATGGCAGATGGAGCTGTTTCCGGAATGCAAGGCGCCGAGCTCAAAGGGAATGTTTATTACTTTTGAGGGCGGTGAAGGTACCGGAAAGTCAACCCAGCTTAAGCTGTTGTCAGAATATTTGTTGTCATTGAAGATTAATAATATTCAGACCAAAGAACCGGGTGGAACTGAGGTCGGACAAGAGCTGCGCCGCTTGTTGGTGACCGGCGACAAAGACAAGTTTGATGCCGTGGCGGAGGCATTGCTATATTATGCTGACCGCAGAGTGCATCTGACAACTAAAGTATGGCCAACGCTGAATAATGGTATTTGGGTGTTGAGCGACAGATTTGCCGATTCAACCGTGGCGTATCAGTATTATGGTTACGATAAACGGGTGGATAAGCAGCTGCTTGATGAGTTGTATAAAATTGCCGTAGGGGATTTTAAGCCGGATTTGACCATAGTGCTTGATTTGGACCCCAAAGTAGGATTGGAAAGATCTTTCAAAAAAGCTATGGGAATGGAAACCAAAGAAACCAGACATGAAAGCAGAGGATTGAAATTCCATACTAATTTGCGCAAAGGTTATTTGGAAATGGCAAAACAAGAGCCGGAGAGGTTTGTGGTGCTTGATGCCAATAAGTCAATTGAGAGGCTGCATATTGATATTGTTCAGGTTGTAAAAGAAAGGTTTAAGTTGTAGAATGAGTGATGAAGCACCTTCGGTAAGTGATTGTTCTCCCCGCAGAAATGTGTTTTTGCAGGGGCAGGAGGCGGCTGAACAAATGTTACTTGAAGCCTGGAAAAATAACTCTTTGCATAATTCGTGGTTGCTCTCGGGGGTGGAAGGAATCGGTAAAGCGACTTTAGCTTATCGGTTTGCCAGATTTTTACTCTATGCCGACGAAAGCAAGCGTGAAGCTTATACAACGCTGAATGTGCCGGAAGATTCTGCCGTATTCAAATTGGTGGCATCAGGCTCGCATCCGGACTTGAAAGTTTTGGAACGGGATTATACAGAAACCGACCGCAAAAAGGTGATGAAGGCAATTAAAGATGGTGATGCGCTGTCTGATGAAGAGCTCAAAGGGCTAAAAAAATCAGCGTTTATCAGGGTTGATGATGTGCGTACCATTAATGAGTTTTTGGCTAAGAAGTCTTCAAATGACGGCTGGCGCGTGGTGATTATTGACAGTGTTGATGATATGAATGCGGCTAGCGCTAATGCAATTTTGAAAATTTTGGAAGAACCACCGCTCAAGACGGTAATGCTGTTGATAAGCCATAATCCTAACCGCTTGCTGCCGACCATTCGCTCACGCTGTGCTAAACTGAATATGCAACCGTTGGAAGAAAACATACTAGCCAGCTTGCTTAGGAGGTATCGTCCGGAGCTGCCCGAAAATAAGGTCAAAAATTTGGCGCATATTTGTTCGGGGAGCATTGGCAAGGCTTTGGTTTATGCTGACAAAGGAGCCTTGGAAATTTATGAACAATTGAGCAGTTTGGTGGCTGAGGGTAAAAAGTTTAAGCTGGCGGATTTGCTTGGATTTTGTGATGATGCTGTAAAAGATGAAGACAGCTATTATTTGGTGCAAGAGTTGTTGTTGAAGTATTTGGCTGAAAATATAAGGGCTTGCGCTAATACGGAAGCTATGTTAGGAATGTGGGACAAGGCAATCAGAGATTTTGATGATGCCGAAAGGCTCAATTTAGATAAAAAACAAGTTTTGCTCGGCGTTTTGCATAATATTTGTAAGGTAAATTAAGGATATAAGATGTTAGTGGATAGTCATTGTCATTTGGATTTTAATGATTTTGAAGATGATTTTGAGGATATGTTGCAACGCGCCAAAGAGCAGGGCGTAACTGCTATGCTTAATGCCGGAAATAATGTTGGCGAGCTGGATAAACAGTTGAAAATTTCAGAAAAATATCCGTTTATTTATACGGCGGCGGGGGTACATCCGCATAATGCCGCAGAGTATCCAGATATTAAGGCCGAGGATTTTGTTAGGTATTCTAAGCACAAAAAAGTGGTGGCTATTGGTGAATGCGGATTGGACTATTATTATGATTACAGTCCGAAAGATATGCAAATAAGGGTGCTGAAAGAGCAAGTGAAAGCAGCGCAAGAAACCGGATTACCGCTGATTATTCATAATCGTGAGTCCGATGAGGATATGATGAGCGTGCTGGATGAGGCTTATAAGCAAAAGCCGTTCTGCGGGGTGATACATTGTTTTTCGTCATCGCGGGAGTTGGCTGAGTTTGCTTTGTCTATTGGGTTTTATATTTCAGCCTCGGGAATGATTACGTTTAATAAGTCTAACGATATTCGGGAAGTATTTGCCGATGTGCCGTTGGACAAGCTGTTGGTGGAGACTGATGCTCCGTATTTGGCTCCCGTTCCGGTAAGAGGGAGACGCAATGAGTCAGCTTTTGTGAAGTATACGGCTGAAAAATTGGCGCAGATTAAAAATATTTCTTTTGAAGAGTTGGCGGAGATTACCTCGAATAACTTTTATAAGCTGTTTAGAAAAGCCAGCGATAAGGGGAGGTATGAGTTCTGATGAGTGGAAAAGTTATCATTTTAGGCGCAGGCGCTGCCCCAGGAGTGCCGTCGTTATGTATGGGGTGGGGTAACTGCAACCCTGAAAATCCGCGCAATCGGCGTATCAGAACTTCGACTTATGTGGAGATTAACGGGGTTAAGTTTTTGATTGATACTTGCCCAAATTTGCGTGAACAGTTGGTGGATAATCAGATTAAAGCTTTGGATGCGGTGCTGTATTCGCATGCACATGCTGACCATCTGCACGGAATTGATGATTTGCGGGAGATTAACCGTATTTCACGCGATAGTTTGAATATTTATGCCGGAGCAGTTACTCTGAAACGGATTAAGCATTGTTTTGCGTATTTGATTGCTAAGCCTAATCAGGTTAAAAATGTGGTGAGAATGCCAAGCTTGGTTCCGAACCTGATTAAGGCAAATCATCCTTTTTATGTTAAAGGGGTGAAAGTGATGCCGATTAAGTTGTTACAGCATTGTCCTGAGTGCTTGGGCTATGTGTTTAATGACGGGGAATATGTGCATATTGCCGATTTTAAGATGATTGCCGAGAGTGCGTTTGAGCGGATTACGGTTAAGCCCAAATTGATGGTAATGCCTTTGACGACTCCGTATGGGCAAATTCAACACGCCGGATTAGATGAAGTATTGGGGTATATTGACCGAATTAAGGCTCGCCATGTGGTGCTGAACCATATGGCATCAGAGTGCGATTATGATGAGATTATGCAAATGACACCTGAAAATGTAGAGCCGGCCTATGATGGAATGACGATAGAATTTTAATAAGAGTAAAGTGGAGAAGATGTAATGTTATGTATTTATCATATTGCTGACCATGACGGAAAAGGTTCAGCCGCGATTGTGAAAAGAATGTTTCCGGAGATTGAGTTGTTAGGGCTTAATCACGATATGGAAATTCCGTATGAACAGATAGAAATGCATGACAAAATTGTGATTTGTGATATTTCGCTGCCGGTAGAGTATATGTTTAAGCTTAATGAGAGCAAAGATTTGACGTGGATTGACCATCATATTTCGGTGATTAGCGAATATGAAGAGATTTTGGCGCGTGGCGAAAATGAGCCGATTAAAGGGTTGCGACGCTCGGGGACAGCGGCTATTGAGTTGACGTGGGAGTATTTTCATCCACAGGAGCCGGTGCCGGAAGGGGTTAAGCTTTTGGCTTTGCAAGATATTTTTGATTTGCGTGACCCGAGGGTTTTGCCGTTTGAGTATGCTTGTCAGTCGATGGGGGTTAACCGTCCGGATGAGCCGATTTGGGATGAAATTTTGAATAATACAATAAATATTGAGGCTATGGTTGATAAGGGAAAAGCGATTTTGTCGTGGATTAAAATCAGAGATTATCGCTTGGTTAGAGGAATGTCTTTTACCAGTCATTACAAAGGGCTAAAGTGTATTTGTGCTAATATGCCGCAGGGAAAATCATCTTTTTATGATTCCATTCCGCATATTGATACTTTTGATTTTATGGTTAACTTTTTTATGAATAAGCGTAACTGTTGGAATTTGTCGTTCTATACATCAAAAGACAATGTTGATGTGTCAAAAATTGCAGCGGAATTTGGCGGCGGCGGGCATGCTAAGGCTGCAGGAGCTTCGGCGCTGAAAGAGCTGCCGGATTTCTTGAAAAAGGCAATGCCGAAGTAAAAAATAAAATTAAGGGGCCCGCAAGGCTCCTTTTTTATGTGGTGAAAATTTGCTTATCAATGCTTATTTTTGCTTGAGATATTAGAAAAAAGTTGTAAAATGGGGCAAAATTAGAAAAATAATAATTTACAAGGAGTGAAACTTTCATGTCTAAAATCTTGATTACTTCCGCATTGCCGTATATTAACGGAGTTCCGCATTTGGGACATATGGTCGGATGCTTGTTGCCTTCTGATGTCTATGCTCGGTTTATGCGAATGATGGGGCATGAAGTTTTGTATATCGCCGGTACAGATGAGCACGGTACGACATCTGAAGTGGGAGCGTTGAAGGAAGGTTTGAGTGTTGAGGAATATTGCGATAAGTATTATAATCAGCACAAAGCTACTTATAAAGCATTTAATTTGTCGTTTGACTGCTTTGGTCGGACTTCAAGCGAGCAAAATAAAGAAATTACTTATCATATTTTTGAACAGTTGGATAAAAACGGATATATTGAAGAAAGAACAATCAAACAAGTTTATTCGGTTGATGATAAAAGGTTTTTGGCCGACCGTTATATTACCGGTACTTGTCCACATTGTGGATATGATAAAGCTCGTGGGGATCAATGCGAAAATTGTACTAAAGTGTTGGAACCAACTGAGCTGATTAATCCGCGTAGCACAATTTCAGGTTCGACTAATTTGGAAGTGCGTGAGACTAAGCATTTGTTCTTGAATCTGCCTAAAATTGAAAAAGATTTGTCAGAATGGGTGGCTCAAAAAGAGCCGTATTGGCCGGATGTGGCTTATTCAATTGCGCAAAAATGGCTCAAAGAAGGTTTGCAGGAGCGCTGCATTACCCGTGATTTGAAGTGGGGATTTCCGGTTAATAAGCCCGGTTATGAAGACAAAGTATTTTATGTGTGGTTTGATGCTCCTATCGGATATATCGGTATTACAAAGCAATGGGCCGATGAAAAACCTGAAGAGCGTAGCTGGCAAAAATGGTGGCTGAATGCCGATGATGTGCGATATGTGGAGTTTATGGGCAAGGATAATGTGCCTTTCCATGCGATATTCTTTCCGGCAATGCTGCTGGGCACCAAAGAAAAATGGACCTTTGTGGATTATTTGAAGGGAATGAGCTATTTGACTTTTGAGGGTGGCAAGTTCTCAAAATCAGAGCAGCGCGGAGTTTTTGCTGATAAGGCAATTGAGGAGTTTCCGGCGGATTATTGGCGCTATTGGTTGATGGCTAATGCTCCGGAAGCATCAGATTCCAGCTTTACCTTTGATGGGTTTGTCGGCACGGTCAACAAAGATTTGAACGGCGTATTGGGCAATTTTGTATCACGCGTGCTGAAGATGACCGCTTCAAAAATCGGGGCAGAAGTACCGGCAGGCGGAGAAATGACCTCTGTTGAAAATGAGCTGATTGCTAATTTGCAAGAAAAAACCGATAATTATTTGCGTTATATGGAAAATATGGAGTTCCGTAAGGCATTGGCCGAGTTGCGAGCCATTTGGGTCGAAGGAAACAACTATATTTCAGTAACTGAGCCGTGGACCGTGATTAAAGAAAATCCGGAAAGAGCGGCGGCAATCTTGCGCGTATGTATTAATTTAATCCGCATATTTGGAATTTTGTCGGCCCCGATTATGCCAACCGTAGCACAGGATATGCTCGGAAAGCTGGGCTTGAGTATTGATGCTCATAGCGGGCTGAAAGGTTTTAATATTGCTGATGAAATAGGATATTTGAAGCCTGGGCACAAGTTTGAAGTCGGAGAGCCGTTGTTTGAACGCATTACTCCAGAAAGATGTGAAGAACTCAAAGCTAAATACGGAAGCAAAAAATAAATGATGAATTTTCGCAAGCGAAATGGTTTTTATTCAGTCGGAAAAGAGCAGGGGGCCTTTAGTCGTTGGCTGGGGTGGTGCTTGTATCCGTTAAAAAAACTATGGTTTTGGGCAGTGCTGCTGATTTTGGCTTTGGCTTTGCCTTTGTTGTGGGGCGTAAAGTTGACAGAGCTGCATTTGTGGTATGGAGATAAGCTGAAAAATGCCGGTGCTAATGTGTCAGCCAATATTGGTAAGACTATAAAGGTTAGCCCATTTGCAAGCAAAGGAACCGACAAACTGGTACAAGATACCGATAATCGCCCAAAAAATCTGCGCCGTCAGGCTTTCGGAAAGGCTGAAACCAAACCGGAAAGTATTGATGTGGCGGAAATAGAGAGTGATATTCCGGAATTGGTCCCGTTTTTTGTGCCGGAAAATGATGCCGTTAATCAAGGTGAGGAATTGTTGCCAAACTCAAGAAGTCAGGCAGCAGTGATTAGAGTTGAAACTCCTCAACACTCAACGGTGAGTGTACAACAGAGCGATGATTATCGTAAAGATGTTGAAGGCTTGCGTTATTTAGATGAGATTTTGGAAATCTCTGGTCGGCCGTTGATTTATAATGCTAATGCCATTGATTTGAATGGTAATTATGTCTTTTTATATGGAATTTATGCTGATCCGACAACCGAGGCTGGAGAAAGAGCTAAATTGTTTTTGGAACGGGAAGTCGAAAACCGAGAAGTTACTTGTAGAATTGTGGCTTATACAGCAGATGAAGTGGCAACCGCAATTTGTTATTTGAAAGGAATAAACATTAACCGCTTTATGGTGGATAATGGTTTATCAATAAATGTAGCTTTATAGTTTGAAACACTTATAAAAGGAGACAAGCTGATGTGGCAGCCGGTCTTGATGATAAACGGATATTTAATCAGTATTTTGGGCTTGTCAATGATTGTGCCGGCCGTGTTCGATTTGGGGCTTGACGGTAAAGAGTATTCGCCGTTTGTGCCATCAGCCATTGTGACCTTGTTTATTGGTATATCTTTGTTTGTCGGTAATAAAATGCGGATAAAAAAGATTACGTTACAACAAGGCTTTTTGTTAACGGTGGTGAGCTGGATGGCGATGATTTTGTTGGCGTCTTTGCCTTTCGTGATGTCTGGATATGTTACCAATTTTGCAGATGCTTTGTTTGAAACTACTTCAGGATTAAGTACAACCGGGGCAACTATTTTTGCCGATGTTGAAAAGTTGCCGCATTCTTTGCTATTATGGCGGGCAATGCTAAATGCTTTGGGAGGCATTGGTATTGTTATTTTTGCCGTAGCGTTGCTGCCTTTCTTAGGAATTGGCGGAATGCAGATATTTCAGCGCGAAAACTCCGATATTAATGAAAAATTTATGCCTAAATTCAGCTATATAGCTAAACGTATTATAGGGGTATATATTGCACTTAATGTAGCGTGTGCGGTAGCATTGTATTTGGCTGGAATGGGGGGGGTTGATGCTGTTTGTCATGCTATGGCAACAATTGCAACCGGTGGTTTGTCAACTAAAAATGCATCTATAGGTTTTTATGATAGTGCTAGTATAGAAGCAATTATTATGTTGTTTATGGTGCTTGGTGCTATTCCGATGACGTTTTATATTGTGATGTGGCAGGGGCGTGATATCAAAAGTTTTGGGATATCGCAGATTGGGGCTTTTTTAAAGGTTTTGGCGTTCTATATTCTTGGAGTGGCAATACTGTTGACGTTTAGCGGAAAGTATGATTTTTGGCAGGCATTGAGACATTCTGGATTTAATATTATATCGATAGTGACAACAACTGGGTTTGCTTCTACTGATTATATGCAATGGGGTGCATGGGTTCCGGCGTGCTTTTTGGTATTTGCATTGACCGGTGGTTGTACGGGGTCGACTTCAGGCTCAATTAAAATATTGCGTTGGCAGGTGATTTTTTCATTCATTAAAAGGTCGATGATTTTGGCAACAGATGCCAACCGTGTGCTGCCGATAAAAATTGGTAATGCAGTTACGAATTCGGGAATTATATCATCGGTATTTGTGTTGTTTTGTGGTTTTATGCTGAGTATTGCGGTGTTTACAGTAATCGTGGCATTGTTAGGATATGATTTTGAGATTGCTTTTAGTACGGTAATTGCTTGTATTTCGAATTCTGGTCCGGGATGGGGAAGTATTGTTGGCCCGGTTGGAAATTATAGTTCTTTGTCGGATGCGGCAAAATATGTATTATCATTTGTGATGTTGTTAGGACGTTTGGAAGTGATTACGGTAGTGACTGTGCTAACAAAGTCGTTCTGGAGTAGAAATTAAAGTTTATTTTAGTGTAAAATACAAGGTTCTGAGTTTTACTCAGAACCTTGTATTTTGATGGGAAGAGATTATTCTTCAGAGGCGGGTTCGTCGTCGCCAATCATCTCAGTCGTGAGGTGACCGGCGTCGGCGCGAATCTTACGCTCAATTTCATCAGCGACCTCAGGATGTTCTTTTAAGAATATCTTGGCATTTTCGCGGCCTTGGCCAATTTTGTCGCCGTTATAAGAGAACCATGCGCCGGCTTTTTCAATAAATCCGGCTTTGACACCGAGGTCAATCAGCTCACCGGTCTTGGAAATGCCCTCGCCATACATAATATCAAAGTCAACAACTTTGAACGGAGGAGCAACTTTGTTTTTGACAATTTTAACGCGAGTTTGGCTCCCAATGACGTCTTCTTTGTCTTTGATTGAGCCTGTACGGCGGATATCCATACGGACTGAAGCGTAAAACTTGAGGGCATTACCGCCAGTGGTGGTTTCAGGGTTGCCGAACATAACACCAATTTTCATACGAATTTGGTTAATGAAAATGATTAAGGTGTTGGAACGAGAAACAGTGGAGGTGAGTTTGCGCAGAGCTTGGCTCATTAAACGAGCTTGCAAGCCCATATGAGAATCACCCATTTCTCCTTCCAATTCAGCCTTAGGAACGAGGGCGGCTACCGAATCGACAACCAAGACATCAATAGCACCGGAGCGAACCAAAGTATCAGCAATTTCAAGCGCTTGTTCACCAGCATCTGGTTGTGAGATTAGCAGATTGTCAATGTCTACACCTATCTTTTTAGCATAAGACGGGTCAAGAGCGTGTTCGGCATCAATAAAAGCACAGGTTCCGCCTTTCTTTTGAGCTTGGGCAATTACGCTCAAGGCCAGAGTCGTTTTACCTGAGCTTTCAGGACCAAAAATTTCAATAATACGGCCTTTGGGTAAACCTCCGATACCAAGAGCGATATCAATTCCTAAAGAACCGGTCGAAATAGCCTCAATATCAATATTGGACTGTTGGCCGAGGCGCATAATGGAGCCTTTACCGAATGCGCGTTCTATTTGGCTGAGTGCCGCGTCTAATGCTTTATCTTTTTCCATAGTTTTTCTTTCGTTCAAATAAAATTAAAAATCTTGGAGCAGTTTAATATCTTATGTTACAGGAACGCAATCAGATGATTTGATTTATCCTACAAAAAGGATAATGTACTATTTTTGTTCTGATTGCAAGAGTTTTTTTCGGTTTTTGTGATTTTTTAGAAAATCGCGCTTTTGAGGGTTGCCAAGAATGATGCTTTTGGCCAGAGCGCGGCGGTCAAGTTGTTGATAATCCTCAAGAGCTGCGGTAACTACAGCGCCAAAAATAACTACAGACCAGATTAAGTACATCCAAATTAGGAAAATAGGAATCGTGGCCAGAGCGCCGTATAAGGTTTGGTAGGTGGCTGAGGTTAAAATGGCCATACTAAAACCTTTACGCAGGATAGAGAAGAAAATAACGGCAACCAGACTGCCTGCAGCCGCGTTAATAATGCCTACTTTTTTGTTGGGAACCAATACATATACCATAACTAACAGAAACATGGTGCATAAAGTAGGTAAAAGAGAGCTTAAATATATGCCTAGAGTAAAAGATTCGGTGCTGTCGGTGGAATTGATGCCGAAGACATAGCTACGCATGGACAAGGCGGCTCCTAAAAGCAGAGGCCCTAAGGTAATGACCGTCCAATATAAAGTAATTTTGGTGGTAAGGCGACGTGGTTTAGAGACTCGGAAAATAAAGTTTAGGCTGTTTTCAATAGTCGAAAGCATTAAAATAGAGGTTACGGCAATACTGATAACGCCAATGGTGGTAAGCCCTGTGGAGGCTTGTAAAAAGTCACTAAGGTAGGTGTTGACTTCTTTACCAATGGCAGGGGCTAAGTTGGAAATGATTAGTTCCTGGACTTGGCCTCGAATGTTTTCAAAGGCTGGAAAAGCTGAAAAGATAGATAAGCCAATTGCAAATAAAGGGACAATAGCTATCAATGTAGTATAGCTTAAAGAGGCAGCAACCCTAAATATTGTATCATTTTTGGCTCGATGGGCAAAAAAAACACTAAAATCTTTTATGGTGGTTAAGGCTTTTAGTAACTGAGTTTTCCAATACATTCCATATCCTCAAAAAAAAGTGTTTACAAACTTACTTAAATTATATATAGAAAGTATAAAACTATATTTAAATTAATGTAAACTTTTTTTATGCAAAGGAATATTTTATGACTAATGTTGCTCCGTTAATGGCAGGGAAAAAAGGTTTGATTATGGGCTTGGCTAATGATAAGTCCATTGCTTGGGGTATTGCTCAAGCCTTGAATGAACAGGGTGCGCAGATTGCAATTTCTTACCAGGGTGAAGCTTTGGAAAAAAGAGTTATGCCTTTGGCTCAGCAATTGAACTTTCCGCCGATGCTGATTAAGTGTGATGTTACCGACTCCGCTAGTGTTGAAGCTTGCTTTAAAGAATTGGGCGAGAAATGGGGCAAAATTGATTTTGTGGTGCATGCCATTGCTTTTTCTGACAAAAATGAGCTGAAAGGTCGTACTATTGATACTTCTTTGCAGAACTTTTTGAATTCAATGCATATTTCTTGTTATTCGTTCTTGGAAGCTTGTCGTTGTGCGGCTCCGATTATGAATGAAGGCGGCTCTATCGTTACGCTGACTTATTTGGGTGGTGAGCGTACTTTGCCTAACTATAATATTATGGGTGTAGCTAAAGCGGCTTTGGATGCCTCGGTTAGATATGCAGCTGTTGATTTAGGTAAGCAAGGTGTTCGAGTTAATGCAATTTCAGCTGGCCCGATTAAGACTTTGGCAGCTTCGGGAATCGGTGACTTCAGAAAAATTTTGCGTTGGAATGAACTGAATGCTCCGTTGAAACGCAATGTAACTCAAGAAGAAGTCGGCCGCGCAGCTTTGGCTTTGTTGTCTCCGCTCGGAGCGGCTATTACCGGTGAAGTATTGCACGTTGATGCCGGCTACCATTCTATTGGTATGGTGGCTTTGGACAATGCTCACGAGTCTGGACAGGTTTTGATGGATTTCTAAATTAAATCCTTGAAAAACAGGCTGGATTTTTATATAGTCAAACGCTGTGCAGAGTAATTTGTGCAGCGTTATTTTATGGTGAAAAAAATGGCAGAGAAAAAGTTTGAGACTCCGTTTCCAGATATTGCTGTAGAGCCTAAGAAAATGACGGCTTTGACGATGTTTGGGAAAGCTTGGGTTTGGGCATTGGCAGTAATTGGCGGGTTGTTCGTGCTGGTGGTGCTCGGTGTGTTGGCGTCAATGCGGCAAGATATGACATTTACTTGGGAAATGCCTGATAAGGCTATTTTATTGATAGATGCTGATGATAGCTATTCTGAGGTGAATGCTGGTGATTTGTGGGCCGAATTATCAGGCAAAGGAGGAATCGCCTTTGCTGATTTGATAGGGGCGGTTAATAATGCTGCAGATGATGAGCGTATTCAAGCTTTGGTAATGAAAATTTCAACTTCACAGTTGGGCTTGGCTCAGGTGCAAGAGTTAAGGGATACCGTTAAAAAATTTCGCCAAAAAGGTAAGCCGGCTTATGTATATTCAAATGGTTTGGGCAGCTTGGGCGGCGGGACATCGGCATATTATTTGGCAACCGCTTTTGGCCATATTGTGATGATGCCTAATACGGAAATCGGTATAACCGGTGTGGCTCTGGAGGTGCCTTTTTTCAAAAAATTGTTGGATAAAATCGGGGTTAAGCCGGAATTTTATACACGATATGAATACAAAACGGCTATGGCATCGCTGACGGATGGCAAATTCAGCAAGCCTTTTAAAGATGAAATGAGCAAACTGGGGCAAAATATTTTTGATGATATGGTGAGCGGAATAGCCCTTGAGCGCAAGCTTACAGCCAAAAGTGTCCGAGAGATGATTAATCAAGCTCCGCTGGCCGCAGAAGAGGGACTGGAAAAAGGTTTGATTGATGAGATTAAGTATCAAGCCGAATTTGAAAATACCCTGCAAGATAAATATGATGCCGAAGTGGTTGATGTTAAAGATTATGCTTGGTCATTAAAAGAGAATAAGGCTAAAAACAAAATCGCCGTGTTGGTGCTGGAAGGGGTGATTACCGAAGGTGATAGCAATACATCTCCGTGGGAAGGAGAGGTCAGCATTGGGGCGGACACCATTAGGCAAGAGTTAAACAGCATAGCCAAAGATGATAGTGTTAAGGCTTTGGTTTTGCGTGTTAATTCTCCGGGAGGAAGTTATGTGGCATCCCATGAGATTTGGCATGAGGTAAAAAACTTTAGCCGCAATACAAAGATGCCGGTGGTGGTGTCTATGGGGGACTATGCAGCGTCAGGCGGATATTTCTTAGCAATTGCCGGAGATAGAATTTTTGCCGAGCCGTTGACGATTACCGGCTCAGTAGGAGTATTGGGCGGAAAGTTTGTCTTGGCAGAGTTGTGGCGCAAGCTTGATGTCAAATGGGAGAGCCTTAAATGGGGCGATAATGCCGCTTTGCTCAGCTCAAACAATAGTTTCAGCAAGTCAGAGAGCTTGGCTTTTAATAAGTCTTTGGATAGGATTTATAAGGATTTTACCGCCAAAGTAATTGAGGCTCGCAAGCTTGATGCCAAAAAAGCCGATAGCTTGTTCAGAGGGCGCGTATGGCTAGGCAGTCAGGCACAGAAAAACGGCTTGGTTGATGAAATCGGTGGGCTTGACAAGGCGCTGCAATATGCTAAAAATAAAGCCGGCCTGCAAAATGAACAAACCATGACGGTATATTATCCGAGACCTTTGTCGTGGCAAGAGCAGTTGGAGCAAATGCTCGGCGGAGGGGCGAATATTTCTGTTAATAAGGTGGCGAAAGGCTTGGGTTTGGACGCTGAAAGTATTAAAATTTTGTTGAGGTTGAAGTATGAAACGGTGTTGCTGCCGTTTACTATCAGATATTAAGTAAGAAAAACGAGGATAATATGGCAATAGATACAAATATGGTTAAAAAAATTGCGTTTCTTTCCCGTTTGCGGGTAAGTGAAGATAAAATTGCAGACACGGAGAAGGAATTTAATAATATTCTGAAGTGGATTGAGCAGCTGAAAGATGTGGATACTGCCAATGTGGAGCCTTTGGAATCGGTTAATGAGGAAGCCTTGAGATTGCGTGAAGATGTGGTTGATGACGGAAACCAACGTGATGCCGTGTTGGCTAATGCTCCGGATGCCGAATATGGTTATTTTGTGGTACCGAAAGTGGTTGAGTAAGTGAGGAAAAACAATGTCAGATTTAGTTAAATTAACAATTGTTGAGGCTAAAAAGGCCTTAGATAAAAAAGAAATTTCAGCCACCGAACTGACGCAGGCTTATATTAAAGAAATGCAGGATAAGCGAAATTTGAACGCTTATGTGGAAGAGTGTGCCGACAAGGCCTTGGAACAGGCCAAAGCATCAGATGCCAAATATGCTGCCGGAGAGGCCGGAGCTTTGGAAGGAATCCCGCTCGGAATTAAAGATTTGTTTTGCACCAAGGGGATTAAGACCACGGCTTGCTCGCATATTTTGGATGGATTTGTGCCGCAATACGAATCCAGCGTGACGGCTAATTTGTTACGCGACGGGGCGGTATTTTTGGGTAAGCTGAATATGGATGAGTTTGCCATGGGTGGTAGTAATGAAACCAGCTACTATGGTCCGGCGATTAACCCATGGAAAGCCAAAGATAGTAACGCTGATTTGGTGGCCGGAGGTTCAAGCGGAGGTTCAGCTGCGGCAGTTGCTGCCGGAATGTGCGCCGCGGCTACCGGTACCGATACCGGTGGGTCTATTCGACAGCCGGCGGCTTTTTGCGGAGTAACAGGCTTGAAACCAACTTATGGGCGTTGTTCGCGTTATGGAATTATTGCTTTTGCGTCTTCACTTGATCAGGCAGGGCCAATTGCCAAAGATGTTAGCGACTGTGCTTTGTTGCTGAAATCGATGGCTGGTTTTGATGCTAAAGATTCAACCTCGGCTAAGTTGGAAGTACCTGATTTTATGTCCGTATTGGGACAGGATATTAAAGGGCTGAAAGTCGGTGTGCCTGCGGAATATCGCCCCGCGGGCTTAAATGCCGAAGTGGCGGCCTGTTGGGACAAAGGTTTGGAAATGCTCAAAGCTCGCGGTGCAGAAATCGTGGATATTTCGTTGCCGCATACTCAATATGCTTTGGCTACTTATTATATTATTGCTCCGGCTGAGGCATCAGCCAATTTGGCGCGCTATGACGGTATTCGCTATGGATTGCGGGTGCCTGGGGAGTCTTTGGATGATTTATACGTCAATACTCGTACCGAAGGGTTTGGGCAGGAAGTTAAACGCCGCATTATGATTGGTACTTATGTGTTGTCGGCCGGATATTATGACGCTTATTACTTGAAAGCACAAAAGGTTAGACGATTGATTCGTAATGATTTTATTGAGGCGTTCAAAAAATGTGACGTGATTTTGACCCCGACATCGCCGACTGATGCTTTTGCCATTGGAGATAAATCAATGGCGGAAAATCCGATTAATATGTGGTTGAATGATGTGTTTACCGTATCGGTTAACTTGGCAGGCTTACCGGCGATTAGTTTGCCGGCGGGGTTGTCAGCACGAGGCTTGCCTTTGGGGTTGCAGTTAATCGGCAAAGCATTTGATGAAAACACGATTTTGAAGACGGCTTATGCCTTGGAAAAAGATATTAATTTTGTGCGGAAGTAAAAAAATGGCAGAATATGTAATTGAAACTCCTAAAGGAAAATGGGAAGTCGTATGTGGGTTGGAAATTCATTGTCAGATTATTTCCAAGTCAAAAATTTATAGCGGGGCGTCAACCGAGTTTGGTGCTGACCCTAATGAGCATGTGTCTTTTGTAGATGCCGGTATGCCGGGGATGCTGCCAACCCTGAATGAAGAATGTGTGCATCAGGCGGTAAAGACCGGTATTGGTCTGCGGGCCAAAATCAATAAATATTCTAATTTTGCTCGCAAGAACTATTTTTATGCCGATTTGCCGCAGGGATACCAGATTACGCAGTTTGCTTATCCGATTGTGGGTGAGGGCGAGGTGTTAATCGATTTGGCTGATGGCAGCGAAAAATCTATCGGTATTGAAAGGATGCATATTGAGCAAGATGCAGGAAAGTCAATCCACGATATTGACCCGAAAAAGAGCTTTATTGATCTGAATCGTGCCGGTGTCGGGTTGATGGAAATTGTAACCAAACCTGATTTCAGAGCTCCGGAAGAGGCCGGTGCATTCTTGAAAAAGTTGCGCTCGATTTTGCGCTATTTGGGAACTTGTAACGGAAATATGGATGAAGGCTCAATGCGCTGTGATGCCAGTATTTCGGTGCGCCCGTTAGGCAGTTCGAAACTGAGGGCGCGTGCCGAGGTCAAAAACGTGAATTCGGTTAAATTTGTGATGCAGGCAATTGAATCTGAGGCTAAGCGTCAGGTTGCGTTATATGAAGCTGGCGAGACAATGCCCCAGCAGACAAGGCATTTTGACCCGTCTACCGGTGGTACAAAGTTCTTGCGCTTGAAAGAGTTCTCTGATGATTATCGCTATTTTCCGGAGCCGGATTTGGCACCGCTGATGTTGAGCGATGAGTATATTCAGAGTGTGAAAGATGAAATTCCGGAGCTCCCCGATGAAAAGAAAGAACGCTTTGTGAAAGAAATGGGGCTAACCCCTTATGATGCAATTGTGATTTGTGAAAACAAAGAAACAGCGGCTTTCTTTGAAAAGGCAGCCGCAGGACACGATGCCAAAAAGGTGGCCAACTGGTTGATGGGTGACTTTTTTGCCATGCTGAATGAAAAGAAATTGGAGCTGAAAGATTCTCCGGTATCAGCTGAAAACCTCGGCCGCTTGGTCGAACTGGTATCGCAAAATGTGATTAACGGAAAAACCGCCAAAGATGTATTTGCGATTATGGCGGAAACCGGCGAAAATCCGGAAAAAATTGTGGAAGAAAAAGGACTTAAACAGGTTACGGATACTTCAGCAATTGAGGCTGTGATTGATGAAGTCTTAGCCTCGGCTCCGGAAAATGTTGCAGCTTATAAGGGCGGCAAGCAAGGGTTATTCGGTTGGTTTGTAGGGCAGGTGATGAAAGCCAGCAAGGGTAAAGCTAATCCGGTAATTGTTAACCAGATGCTGAAGGATAAGCTGGGGTAAAACAGATGTCCGCAGTTTTGCTCGGAATGGGAAACGCTTTAGTCGATTTTGCGGCAGAAGTTATGCCGAATTTGCCCTTTGATGCGGAAATAAAGCAAAATAAGGGCGGTTTTTTTCATACCTCGGAAGAAGAATTTGAGGCTATGGAGCAGGAGCTGGCTAAAAGCATGACAATTAAACGCTCGTGTGGAGGGTCGGTGGCTAACTCACTTAAAGCGTTTGCCAAACTGGGCGGAAAAGCCAGATTCATCGGCAGAATCGGCGATGATGAGTTGGGAGCTTATTTTGCCGATGGTCTGCGGGAATCTGGTGTCGAGCCTATATTGAGTATAGCTAAGGGTGAAAAAAGCGGTTGCTCAATTGTGTGGGTCGATGAAAACGGTGAAAAGACCATTTGTGCCAAGCGGCGGGCGGCTAAAGCTTTTAAGGAAAGTTTGTTCCGTTGGCGGGAGCTCCCTAAGTGTGATTGGATGTTGATAGAGGCTTATTGGCTTGATGCTAATGCCTGGGCGGTTGTAAAAGTTATTAAAGCTGCAGTGGCAGCGGGTGTAAAGGTGGCATTTACGCTATCAGATCCAAAAATTGTGGAAGATTTTAGGCTGCGGATTAAAACAATATTAGCATTGGCGGATGTGGTATTTGGTAATGAGGCAGAATTTGCGGCTTTGGGCAGAGGTCTTAAAACTCGTTTAGCGGTCAAAACATTAGGCGGCAAAGGAGTGGAAACCTGCTATAACGGGCGGGTGGTGCAATATGCGGCGCCAAAGGTAGGCAAGATAGTTTCGACAACCGGTGCCGGTGATGCGTTTGCCGGAGGCTTTTTGTTTGAATATATGCAAAACGGAAATATAAGTCGGGCGGTAGCTTGCGGGCAGAAATGCGCCGCAGAGGTGCTGCAGTCAGCGGAAAGTCATTTGTAGAGTTAAGGACGAAAGGATGTGTTTATGTTGAGTGACGTGTTTATTCATGGATTTTTAGCATCTTTGTTTGCCGGATTGATAACCGGTGTCGGCGGATTTATGATTTTTTTGAAGAAAAAATATTCGCAGGATAATATTGACTGTATGCTGAATATTGCAGCAGGTGTAATGCTGGCGGCATCGTTTTTCTCACTATTAGTACCGTCGATGGCGGAAATATTAAAGTTTGACCCTGATGTCCATGTGGCAGCGTTTTGGTATGTGGCGGCGGTGTTTACCGGTGTGGCTTTTGTGTGGATTTTGAACTCGGTATTGCCGCATGAACATAGTAATATGGGACGCCACGGATTGGGGTTTTCGTTAAAAACGGCATGGCTGTTTATTATTGCCATTACTTTACACAAAATTCCTGAAGGATTGGCGGTCGGTGTAGCTTATAGTGGAGAAGATTTTATGAATCCGGATAGCTTGGTGCTGGGAATAGCCTTCCATAATATTCCGGAAGGACTGACGATTGCAATTTCATTAGTTGCGGCAAAATGTTCTCGTTTAAAAGCGGCTTTGGCAGCTGCGGCTATAGGTATGGTTCAGCCGTTGGGTGCAATTATCGGCTTGTTGACAATGGGATTTAGTGCTAAATTAGTGCCGCTTGGGATGGCTATGGCCGGAGGGACTCTTTTGTTTGTGGTTGTAAATGAAATTTTACCGGAGACATATAAAATTAAGAAAACGAATCAGGCGGCGTTTGCGCTGTTTACCGGATTTATTGCCATGACATATATTACAATGGTGCTAGATTAAATAAAGAAAAATCCCTGAAATCAGATGATGTTTCAGGGATTTGTTTTGAGTTGCTATCTATCGGCCGTAAGAAGAGCGTCCTTTTTTGTATTCTCGCTTGGGCTTAGCTTGAGGCTTGGGCTTGGAGTGAGGCCTAGGAGGCGGTGGGGCTTGTCGATAGTAGTAATGATGTCGAGGCGGCGGGGGAGGAGGTGTCGCATAAGGCGGAAGTTCGTAATACGGAGGACAACTCAAATCCCAGACGCCGCAAGAAGATAAACAGAAAGCCATTCCAATCAGAAATATTGATACTTTTGTTTTCATAATAAAATAATTTTAGGTAAAATAATAAGCTTTTGTCTAATATTAGCCCTTTTGTGCAAAAGGTCAATATCTAAATGAAAAAAAATTGTGTA
>CALXWI010000023.1 GCA_944392325.1 uncultured Alphaproteobacteria bacterium
CAGCTTGACGGCCCGAGCGTACAACAATACCTTGAGGAGATTTTAGCCAAACTCAACGGCTTCCACCGAGAGATTGTTTCGGCCGGCCGGACCGATGCCGGCGTCCACGCCTTAGGGCAAGTTGCGCATATTGACCTTGAGAAAGAGATGGAACCATGGAAGATTCGCGAGGCTTTTAACGGCAACCTCCAAGCTGCAGATGTTCCGGTATCGGTTTTGGCGGTAGAAGCGGTTGATGCTAACTTCAACGCCCGTTTTTCCGCCAAGAAGCGAGTCTATATTTATCGGATTCTCAATCGCCGCGCCCCCAGCCCTTTACTGCGCAATCGGGTTTGGTGGGTTCCGCGCCCGTTGGATATTGAGCTCATGCGCCAAGGGGCCCAGTATTTGCTTGGGCATCATGATTTCAGTTCTTTTCGAGCCGCTGCCTGCCAAGCCAAATCCCCGCTTAAGACGCTTGACAAGCTCGACATTTCCGCCCAAGGGGAAGAGGTTATATTTAATGTTGAAGCCCGCTCCTTTCTGCACCACCAAGTCCGCAACTTTGTCGGCACCTTAAAGCTGGTTGGCGAGGGGCGCCTCACTCCTGCAGACGTCAAGCGTATTCTTGAAGCCAAAGACCGCTCTGCTGCCGGCCCGACAGCCCCGGCCTCCGGCCTCTACCTTGCCAGAGTTGAGTATTAAAATCTTACCGCCAAGTGCAATATCGTTCTTGCGTATAAAGACGTACAGCTTCACAATCGGACTTATCTCTATAAGATTTCGAACTTTTAAAAGAAGACTCTCCCGGAAGGGATGAATTACAAACAACATAATATTCTACGTGTCCAGTAAAACCAATAATACTGCAGTAGCAATAATGAGAACATGTTTTTTGTAAACACGTCCGACACAATGTTTTTCCATTTTTAGAACAAGTATCGCTACCACGACAACCATTTTCACATTCACTATATCCATAACAAAGCTCACATTTTTCACCTGTCCAATAATAATCTTTATCGCAAATACATTTCTTATATTTTCCTCCGCAACTAATTTCTCCTGTTTCTCCGGTATTATTACAGTCAAAAACAAATCCCTCCTGCTTACAAGCTTCTGCATTTGAAAAACATGCCCATTTATTACCAAACGGACATTTGATACCTTTAGAGCCATTACACGAAGTTTCGGTATAACCCAAGGTTTCGCAATCTTGCGAGGCTACGCATTGAGCAAAAGTCAAATTAGGGATTAAGGACAAAGATGTCCCAATTAGTAAAAATTTGATATTAGTCATAGTCTAAACACCTTTTTCTTCTATTGTTAAAAAAAGAACGCCCCTCTTAAAATTCGAGGAGCGGGTGTTTCCAGACTGTCATCTTGAACAGCCCCGACGCTTTCGTGCAGAGCCTTATTAACCGCCGGCACCCGCATACGATAAATATGCAAATGCCAGCATATTAGCTTTAAGTCGCTATGCTAGAACGACTCAAGATGAAAGGGCTGGAAAACCCTCGTCGATACATCTCTACCGACTACCTAAAGTCTAGCACAACAAAGCTTAAAAATCAATATACAAATAAAACAAATAGACACGAAACAAAAAAATCCAATACCCTAAACAAAAATATTTTAGATAAAAAAATACACAGAACTATTTCATATAAAAAAGGACAGATATAATCCATCCAACTTTCATAATACACATCCAATGTTTTTCTTCTACAACCAATCAGCAATCATTCTGCCTCAGCATCCAAAACGCGTTTTACCACATCAAGCTCAAAGCCGGCTCGCGCCAAAGCCGCCATATCTTTTTGGTAAAAGTCCTTACGCTCCGCCTCCGGCCGAAACGGGCCGATACGCTTTTTCTTGGCTAATTTCAGCGCATTTTCAAACGGGTCAAACTCCTGCTCGGCAAGGGATTTATCAATCTGTGCCTCATCGATTCCCTTTTCCCGCAGTTTCATCTTGATATATTTTTCTGACTTTCCTGCCGCCAAATAATCCCGCACCTTGAGCTCGGTAAAACGCCCATCATCCAAATATTTATATCCTTGATAAGTTTGCAAAATCTCCTCAATCCACGCATAAGCCTCTTGTCGGTCAAATTCTGGATTATAAAAAGCATACTCGTCCACTCTGCGCGCCAACACTCGCCGCAGATTCTCCACCGAAGACTCAAACCGCTGCAAATAATACAGCGCAATATTCTGCAACCGTTGCTTAGTAATTTTCCTAAGCCGTTTAACTTTTGGCTTATCCCCCTCATCAGACACTTGCAAAATCCTCCTCAATACACTATGTTTATGATTAACGATAATTATATAAAAGGAATTCAACATTGGTTAGTAAAAATTTTGATACTTGTGCATCTTTTCACATCAACAACGGCGCCTTTTACGGACGCATGGTTCGCTTGGACGAGGTCATCAACACCATTCTTAGCAAGCACCAATACACACCGGTAGTCTCTGGCATTTTGGCTGAAAGCACCGCCTTGGCCGCTCTGCTTTCCAGCACCATCAAATACGACGGTCTCTTCACCTTTCAAACCCAAAGCAATGGCCCTGTTAGTATGGTTGTGGTTGATGTTAGCTCTCAAGGAGCCATACGCGCCTCTGCCAAATACGACGAAGCACGCATTGAGAAGGCCAAATCTCTCCGCAAAACTGAGGATGAGCACGAAGAAACCCCACACTTTTTGGGCGGCGGCTATATGGCTTTTACTGTCGACCAAGGCGGTCCTGACAAAATGTACCAGGGCGTTGTAGATATTCAGGGTAAAACTTTAGCCGAATGCGCTATGCGCTACTTCAAGCAATCCGAGCAAATCGACACTTATATCCGCCTGTTTTTACAAGCTCCCGCTACTCCACAAAGTCATTGGTCGGCTGCCGGAGTCCTGCTGCAAAAGCTCCCCTCTTATGGTGGCAAGCTTGATGCCGATGTTGACATCAACGCCGCTTGGGAAGAAGCCGTCGTCTTCATTGATAGCTTAAAAAATGAAGAGGTTTTTGACGCCTCTTTAAGCGCTGCTGACTTATTGCACCGCCTGTTCCATGCCAACGGGCTTGAGGTCGAGGCAGGCCCTCAATACCATTTTGGTTGCCGCTGCAACCGCGACAAATTGCAAGCGGTTTTGAGCTCTATGTCAGCTGCTGATATTGATGCCATGACCGAAAACGGCAAAATCACCGCCGAATGCAATTTCTGCGGTGAAAAATATAGCTTTGAAAAAGGTGAATTATTAAAACAATAACCAAATATTAATTTATGCGTGTTAAATTAGGCACAAAATAACATAAATTTATAGGATAAACCGCTATGTTAAAAAAGATTTTTGCCGCTTTGGCGATTTGCATCACCTTTTCGGGGTGCGCCGGCATTCAGGATGATATGGCCGAGCCTCGCCGTTATGAGGATTTAAGCTTTACCGACCAAGCTCCCATCAAACTCAAGGTCAGCAAGGTTGAAGTTGTATCCGAGTTTTCACCCTCATTCAAGCGCCCGAATGTTGAGCACTTGTTCCCGATTTCAATTGAGAAGACCGCCCGCATCTGGGCCCGCGATCGTTTGGAAGCCGTAGACTTCAGCTCCAACAAAATTGCCAAGTTCATCATCAAAGACGCCAGCGTAACCGAAGAACCTCTGGATTCTAAAGAAGTCTTCACCCAAGACCGCGTCCGTTACAAAGCTCGTCTGGTTGTTACCCTAAGAGTCACCGATGCTGACAGCCTGAGTGTTGCCGAAACCTCAATTGAAGCCTGGCGTGAGCTGACCATTAATGCTAATACTGACATTGATGAAAAAGAAAGATATTGGAACGGTATGGTCAACAAACTCTTTGCTGAGTTCAACCGCAGTATGGAAACCAACATCGACCAATACCTGAATATGTATGTTGAAGGCAGCTCCCATATTCAAGAATATTAAACTGAGTCTGATAAAGCAAAAGCCTTGGCAATTAAACCAAGGCTTTTATTTTAATTCATCGCATAAGACAACTTCATCTTACCGGTTCCAAGCTGGAAAGTAGGTACCTTCACATCTTGTACTTCTCTTGTACCCCTAACCACTTTGCAACTTCCATAAAAGACTGCTTCCGGCGTATTCAACGGCGCCACGCTGGTAAATTCATAATACTCCCCCGGTTCCAAAATCGGAATCTCACCTTTGAAACCCAAAGAGTCATCACAAAAACTATTCCCCTTGCTATCAGTAATATTCCAATGCTTACCGATGAGCTGCACTTTCTCTGAAGAATTGTTTTCAATACAAAGATAATAACCGTACACGAACTTACCCAAATTCTCGCGGTCTTTTTCTTCATCACCCAGTTCTACCGTACAAGCTGAAATCACAATATCATCCGTAGCGGCACTGACAAAATCTTCTTCATTAACCATTTTTTTACCCTTTTATCAGGAATAATTACATTTAAATTATGAAAAAGCTTCGCCTTATTTGCAACCGGATAACAAGTTACGCACAGCGTTATCCCCATCTATTTAAAACTATAAAAAAACACTTGATTTTCAGATTCTAAGGCTCAATCGGAGTCTTTCCGATTCTCCAAGCAAAAAAAATAAAGGCTCCTTTAACGAAAGAGCCTTTACCCATAATGAATTCAATCTTAGAAACTTTGTTTTAAATCTCCAAAAGTGAACTCACTTATTTTCTTTAGTCAATACCGAGAGCAGCGCAGCTACGGCCTCTTCAGAGCTAACCTTATTGCATACAGCATACTCGCTGGCCAAGCGGTTCAACGCCTGCTCATAAATCTGACGTTCACTATAAGACTGTTCAGCCAAATTTTCATTGCGGTGCAAATCACGTACTACTTCAGCAATTGCTACCGGATTTCCGGAGTTAATTTTGTTTTCATATTCCTGAGCACGACGAGACCACATAATTTTCTTAACGCGTGCTTTCCCCTTCAAAACATTAACGGCATCATTCATGGTTGCTTGTTCTGAAATTTTGCGCAACCCAACCTTATCAACTTTAGCCATCGGAATTCGCAGTGTCATCTTGTCTTTATCAAAATTAACCACAATCAATTCCAACTCGGTACCGGCAATTTTTTGCTTGGCAATATCAGCAACTTTGCCCACCCCGTGCGCCGGATAAACAACAAAATCCCCCGAGTTAAAAGCTATACTGGGATACCCTTTTTTGTTCATAAACACCCCCTATCTTTTTAACCAAAAAAACAAAATCCGCTCTCAGCGAACTTCTTTACGAGAGGGACTATACCACATTTTAAAGCACAAATCTAGTCTAAAAATAAAAAATATTTTGTCAAAATGCATTTTTTTATAAAAAAACAGCTTTGACCCCTATTTTTTGCAATGTTTTTCAACTGCTTAAGTTTTATGAGCCAAAGCTGTTTAGTCAAAATACTTTAATAAGCCGGATAATTATCAATAGTCGGCTGAGCCGGAGACTCCAGCTGGTTAATATCACTGGCCGGATAAGACTGAATATCATAAATCCGATTTCCGGATTCATAAAGCGTATCCTGAATTTTATTATTCATATCCGCCGGATTCGGCTCTTGGCTGATAGAAGGATTCTGCTCGCTGATTTGGTTAATCACTCCTGCCGGCAACTCTTTTACGGCATCAACCGGAGTCCCTGCCGCATCCGGAGCACTCTGCTGAGGCATTGCCGCTGGAGCTGCATTTGGAGTCGGATTGGTATCAACAATTGGATTACCCAAAGGATTCGGGGCATTTTCAGGCTGAGCTACAATTGCGGCATCTTCACCGCCGTCCGGAGTCGCTGCCTCACCATAGACCATAGTATCTTCATTTGGGGCAACTTCGCTGTTTAACACTTCCCCTGCCATTACTGGATTTGCAGCCAACAAAGCTCCCATTGTCAGTCCCAACATCAACTTGTTCATCATAACCTCCTCAGCTTTCGCATAAAAATTGTTCACGCTTTAAAGATACACTCTCTTTTTATAAAAATAAAGAGGATGATTTAACTCATCCCCTTTATTCATTTTTTTACTTGGTCAAAGCCACAGTATCCTGAGCAATCACCAGCTCTTCATTAGTCGGAATAACAAAAACCTTCACCTTTGAATCCGGTGTTGAAATCTCAATTTCTTCACCACGCTTGTTATTGTTTTCATCATTCACCTTAATCCCCAAATAAGCCAAGCGCTCACAAATCATCTTGCGCAGCAGGGGAGCATTTTCACCGATTCCCGCGGTAAAGATAATGGCATCAACACCACCCAACACCGCAATATACGAACCAATAAAACGAATAATCGAGTGTACATATACTCCCAACGCATCTTTGGCTTTTTGATCACCGGCCAAAAACTTTTCTTCCACATCGCGGTTGTCTGAATACCCACACAAGCCAAGCATACCACTCTGCTTATTGAGCATATCATTAACCTCATCTACCGTTTTGCGCTGATACTTCATAATATGGAGCGGAATATAAGGGTCAATATCACCGCAGCGGGTTCCCATTACCACACCGGCCAAGGGCGTAAATCCCATAGATGTATCTTTACACTTTCCATCTTCTACTGCCGAGATTGACGCTCCGTTGCCCAAATGGCAGGTAACAAATTTGCCCGCTTTGCCCATCAACGCAGCAGCCCGTCTGGCTACATATTGGTGAGAAGTTCCGTGCGCACCATAGCGGCGTATCTGATGCTCCTCATATTGCTCCAGCGGCAACGGATACAAAAACGCCTCTTTCGGCATTGACTGGTGGAACGCCGTATCAAAAGCAGCCACCTGCGGCACATTAGGCAAAGCATTTTTTACGGCTTTAATACCAAGTACCGCCGCCGGATTATGCAACGGCGCCAAAATTGACAATTCATCAATCTTGTTCAGCACATCATCATCAATCAATACTGACTTGTCAAAATAGCTTCCTCCCTGCACGATTCTATGCCCCACGCCGTCCAGCTCGTCCAAACTTTTCAGCACACTGCCCAACAACAGGTTCAATACCTCACGGATAGCCTCATTATGCGAAGGCAAAGCCACTTCTTTGATTGTCTTATCGCCGTTACCGACTTTCAGACTAACAAACGAACCATAAATTCCGATACGTTCGGCATTACCTTTGGCTACTACTTCATAATCATCACCATCAACCTTAAACAACTGATATTTTAATGATGACGACCCTGAGTTCAAAACCAATATTTTTTTCATTCTCACTACTTTCTGTTTATTAGTTAAATTAAATTACTTTGTTTGCAAAACGGTGCAGACAATCACTCCGACAATATCTTCGACCAAAGCCCCGCGAGACAAATCATTAACCGGCGCTTTCAAGCCTTGCAGCAACGGGCCATAAGCTTCACATCCGCCCAAACGCTGCAACAATTTATAACCGATGTTACCTGCTTCCAAAGTCGGGAAAATCAGCACATTAGCCTGCCCGGCCACATCACTGGCCGGCGCTTTTTTCTTGGCCACTACGGCATCAAGCGCGGCATCAGCCTGCAGCTCACCGTCCAACTTAATATTCAGCTCTTTATACTCCGGCAGTTGCAAATCAGCCTTAGCCAAAGCTACCGCACTTTTTACCTTATCTACGGCCTCACCTTTACCTGAACCATAGGTCGAATAACTCAGCAAAGCAACTTTCGGCTCCATACCAAAATTAATAGCACTTTCCGCCGCATCAAGAGCAATATCTGCCATCTCGCGGTCAGTCGGATTAATTACGATTGCGCAGTCTGACAAAATATAAGGTTTTCCGCCTGAAACCATAATAAAGCACGATGACGCCATTCTGCCTTTTTTAGCCGATTTAATAATCTGCAAAGCCGGACGTACCGTATCCGCGGTTGAATGGTTAGCTCCGGACACCATTCCATCAGCATGCCCGGACTTAATCATCAATGTTCCGAAATAATTATAATTCAAAGCCAGCTTGGCGGCATCTTCTTCACTCAAGCCTTTATCTTTGCGCAACTCAAACAACAACTTGGTATACTCTTGCAAACGAGGCGACTTTTCCGGCTCAACAATTTCGATTCCCTCAAGCCCCCATCCTTTCTCGGCAAAAAAGGCTTTAATTTCAGCTTCTTTACCCAAAATCACCAACTTGGCCAAACCTTCTTCAGCCACAATATGCGCCGCTTCCAATACTCTAGCATCTTCACCTTCCGGCAACACGATGGTTTTGTTTTTCAGCTTGGCTTTACTCATCAACTCAAGCATATATTTGCTGTATGCCATAATCTTTTCCTTTCGCAACACTAAACAAATCTTCTTTTATTGCTAATAAACAATGGTTCTTTGCAATTGTCCATAAAAAACTTTTGCTTTTTTTCAGTAAATGGAATAACATCAGCATAGATTTTTAATTGAGGAGGAAATTCCATGGAAAGAACCTTATCTATCATCAAGCCTGACGCTACTGAACGCAACATTACCGGTCTGGTTAATGCAATGATTGAGGCTTCCGGCCTGCGCATTGTTGGTCAAAAGCGGATTCGCTTAACTAAAGAGCAAGCCGAAGAGTTCTACAAAGAACATAAAGATAAAGTATTCTTTCCCAGCATGATTCAGCAAATGATATCCGGCCCGGTGGTTGTCCAAGTTCTTGAAGGCGAAAACGCTATCAAACACTACCGTGAGATAATGGGTGCCACCAACCCTGCCGTAGCTGAAGAAGGCACCATCCGCAAAACTTATGCTCTTTCTATTGATAAGAACACCGTCCACGGCTCCGATTCTCCGGAATCTGCCGCCCGTGAAATTGAGTTTTTCTTCAACCATACCGAGATTGTCGGTTAAAAGGAGGATTGCCCGTGTTCAAACGCGTTTTGGCTCTGGCCTTATTGGGGCTTTTTGCCACCTCAACCCCACTATCCGCTGCACCAAGCAGCCGCTATACGACCGAGGTCAGTATTGATGTTACTGCACAAGATGCGGCCTCCGCCCGTGATAAAGGCATGAAACAAGCCTACCGCAGTGCTTTTTTGACCATCGCCGGTCAAAACACCTCGGCTGAGGGTTTACAAAAATTATCTTCCCTAACAGACGACCAACTCTTAAACTTTATTTCTGAGGCTGCCGTCGTTTCTGAGAAAGCCTCTGACGTCCGCTATATGGCCACATTGGAGATTACTATCAACGAGCCTCTCCTCAAGGCCTATATGCTGGAACAAGGGATTCCTTTGGTTGTCCGCACCGCATCAAACGTTATCGTGATTCCGGTCTTCCGCGAGTTTGCCGGCGATTCTCCTCTACTGTGGGAGCAAAACAACCTCTGGCGCCAGAGCTGGGAGCAAGCCACATCATTCAACAGCATCAATAACTATATCTCGATTCCGGCTGACGGCATCAACTACTCCGCACTTGATGCGGATAAAGCCCTTAGCATGGATGGTTTAGCCCTTGATACTATTGCCAGCCACATGGGCACCAAAAACATCTACGTTTTAGACGCCACCTATAACGGGATTGAAGGTCTAAAAGTCGTCGTTATGCCTTATAACGGCAACGCCCCGCAAACCATTTTTATTTCTGGCGATCGCAGCCCCGAGCTGTTTGGTAAGGCAATTCCCGAGATTACTCGTTTTATTGACAGTACAATTGAGAGCCAAAGTGTAAACATCAGCAATTCTCAGCCATCTGAGATTGTTGTCATCTACCGCAATTCTAGCCTCAAAGACTGGATATCGGTTGAAAACACCCTCAAGAATATGAACAACATCCGCAATGTTAAAGTTGATGCTATGGGCAAAGGCAAAGTTCAATTCCGCCTTGAGATTATCGGCAGTGCAGATTCTCTTTCCACCGCGCTTAAAGCCCACCACCTCAACCTACAAGACAACGGTGGATTCTATACCCTTGATAAAACCATTCGCTAAGGAGCAATATAGCCATGGCAACCTTATCATCAACCACAAGACCTAACCGCAACTGGATGTTTTGGTTAGTCCTATTCATTTTGTTTTGCTATGCGGTTTATGTCCTCAAATCGGTTTTGCTGCCATTTGTCACCGGTATTATTATCGGCTACCTGCTTGACCCTTGGGTTCGCAAATTTAACCAAATGGGGCTCAACCGCACCTTAGCCACCTCGCTGGTAATGATTATTGTTTTGCTGATTGCCATTCCGGCGCTTTTACTCTTGCTCGGCGTCATCAACGAGCAAGTCGGACGCTTTCTAAACGCGCTTCCGCAATACATCGGCGCCCTGATTCGCAAGCTGGAACCCATTATTACTGACTTGCAAGACAAAATCCCCGGCTTAAACGCCGAGCGCATCAAAGCCTACTTGCAAAGCAATATGGCCAACAACTTAAAACTCATTGGCAAAATCACCCAAGGCATCATATCCGGCGGCTTTGCGGTTATGAATGTCATCTCGCTTTTGCTCATCACACCGGTTGTTGCATTTTATATGCTCCGCGATTGGGATGGTTTCATCAAAAAAATTGACGGTCTTCTGCCTCGTGCTTCCAAAAACTCCATCCGCCAACAAGCCAAAGAAATTGACCGCACTTTAGCCGGTTTTATCCGAGGCCAGTTGAGCGTCTGCTTAATATTAGGTAGCTTTTACTCCATAGGTTTATACTTTGTCGGACTGGAGCTCGGAGTATTAGTCGGTTTCATTGCGGGCTTAATTTCATTTATCCCGTACGTTGGCAGCATCTCCGGCTTTGTCATTAGTTTAGGTATCGCCTTTGCTCAGTATGACAGTATCATTCCAATTCTGCAAGTCATCGGAGTTTTTGCGGTCGGCCAATTTTTAGAAGGCAACTTTTTGACCCCCAACTTAGTCGGCGACAGCATCGGCCTTCATCCGGTATGGATAATGTTTGCCTTGCTTGCCGGCGGAGTATTGTTAGGCTTTTTAGGGTTAATGATAGCCGTACCCACCGCCGGTATCTTAGGGGTTTTAATCCGCCACGCTATCGACAACTACAAACATAGCAACCTCTATCTGGCCAAATAACCCAATAACCTCAAAGCATCAAAGGCTCGTCGTAATGACGAGCCTTTATTTTAATACATAAAACCTAATAAGAAGCAAGAACCGGACGAACATAGTGTATATTGTTAGGTCCTCCGTAGAACCATTCTCCGTCAGAGATATTTATTATAGAGTGGTTTCCGGGATAAGTCGTTGATGACCAATAATAATCATTAGTTAATAAAGTGCCTCCATGTGTTGAAAGTAGAGAATTTACTTGTGATTTGTTATTATAAATAGTTAATAACTGGGTTTCGGTTGGCAATATACCTGTAAGATTATTACAAAAATTGTAATTTTTACATTGACTATCTGCATTATTCCAATTCATATCTCCTAAATCTTTCATTGCAACATAAAAGTCCATACCGTTCGCCTTGACGCCAACTACCGTACCATTGCAATAATACACATCACCTTGGGCACCATTTAATGGCTGACACCCATTGCCATTCCATTCATATCCTGACGCACAAGAGCAATATGTATACTTTCCGTTGCAAACTGTTCCGGAACCACTTGAATAACCTATTCCATTACAAGTATAAATAAAGCCTAATTTATCACAAGCAAGGTTAAGACATTCTTCCTCCGAGGTTAGGCAAGCCCATTTGTTGCCAAAGGGGCATTTGACTCCTTTGCCGCCATTGCAAGAGGTTTCGGTATAACCCAAAGTTTCGCAATCTTGAGTAGCTACACATTGGGCAAAGGTTAATTGAGGTAAAAAGGACAGACTTGTCCCGATAAATAAAAATTTGATATTATTCATTTTGAACACCCTTTGTTTTATCTGTTAAAAACAACGTCCACTCTTTGCTAACAAAGGGCGGACGGGTGTTCGAAACCGTAGAACTATTTACGGCCCGGCAATTTCAAGCCAAAGCTCTTATAATACCGGCACCCGCCCATACAGGCATATAAGTACCGGTAATCATTTTTTTAAGTCGTTATACCAAAACGACTATAGTTCAAAGGGTTTCGACGCCCTGACGGACAGACTTTGCCCGCTGAAAATAAGTGTAGCATAGCAAAGGTTAAAAATCAATATACAATGTTTGTATTTGCTCTGGATAAACCGGAGGCACAAGACTTCATCCTTTATTGGAAAATTGTTTAGAATAACACAAGCTCATTAAAAAAAATACTGAACCAACCACACACTCTGTCTGTCTAAGTTCTCTGCCCCTATCTATCTGGCGCTAACCGAGCGGATCAAACGGCACCCGTTTGCAAAGGCTCGTCGTAATGACGAGCCTTTTAAAACATGGAATCCAAGAGTTTGATATTTAGGTGTGCTGCGCAGGGATTTTTGAGCGACGTGTACAAAAACAGTACACGAGCGAAAAAATTACAAGCATGACACCTGAAGAGCAAACTCCTCATACGCCGCAGATTTGCGACAAAATACATACAAAACAAATCATACACACACTCTGTCTAAGCATCGCGCTTTCTCTGCCCCTATCTTGCTACCGCTAACTGATGGGGTCAAGCTGCCCCAGCTTGCAAACTCCTCTCCCCCTTCCGCTCAGTTTTTAAACAACGCCTTGCGCTTACGCCTCTCCATACTCCACAAATTTCCCCACCCATTAATCGGCTGCACCTCAAAACGAGAGGCAAAATCAAACTTGCGTGATAAAAACAACGACGTCGTCTTGGTATAATTATTCATCGGGCAAAAACCATAAAAATCAACTTGCAGCAAGTCAGCCGCCCGCAATGCCGCCACCGCATCTTTGTATTCTTGGCTGGTATTAATCCTGTCGCTATCATCCAAAATAATCACCCCGTTTTCAGCCATTGCCTGCACGGCACAACACGCACAATCCGCCCGTCTTTTGCCGTCCACCACAATCACGTCATACTTTTGGCCTTCCTCAAAAATGGCATTATAATACCCCTCACCTTCATCACGCCATTTTACCTCCAAATTAGGCTCTTGGAACTCACTGCGCCACTTGTCAAACCACTTTGGATTATCCTCAATACTAATCACCTTTTTTGCTCGTCGCGCCCAAAACAACGACGAATAGCCGCATCCGAACTCAAAAATACTTTTCTCTGCATAATCAAACTGCGACAAATATTCAATTGCCGGATACGTATACCAAGGAATAGGGTTTCCATCACGGTCGACACAAACCTTTTCATCAATAGTCCGTTCAATGGCAAAATCCTTCTGCCACATTTCAATAAACTTCTGAAACTTTTCACTATACATTTTTCACCCTTGCAATTTTATAAATAAATAATATTATAAGTTGTGTAAACAAACAACACTTTTTAGGAGGTAAACCATGAAACTAGTATCTAAAATAGCTTTTCTTCTGGTTATTATCGGCGCTCTCAACTGGGGCTTGGTTGGTTTGTTCAACCTTGATTTGGTAGCCTTGTTGTTCGGAGCCGGTTCTCTGTTAAGCCGCATTGTATACATCTTGGTTGGTGCTTCGGCAGTTTACGCTGTCTTGGACTACCTCAAACGCAAAGCTTAAGCAATTAAGCTTTTCTGCAACAAAAAACATTCTCGTAAGAGGATGTTTTTTTTATTGCCAAAAGCAAAATCTATGCTATACCAAAATAAATAATAAACCAAAGAATCTGTACCATGTGCAAACCAGAAATTATCTTCAAAAACCCTTATAACGACACCTACCGCGTTGCACCGTTGGGCTATGCGTGGAGCGTACTGTTTTTTGGCTTTTTTGTTCCCCTTTGCCGCAAGGACTGGTATGGTTTTGGGCTAATGTTCATCATCACCCTGGCAACCTTAGGCTTCGCCTCTCCTATTTACGCTCTGTTTTACAATACTGATTATGCCCAAAGACTTTCCCGTAAGGGCTATAAAGTATTTCATATCAAAGGCAACATCTCTCCCCAAACTTTCCGTAAACTCACCTGCTGTTAAGTTTAATACCCGCGGTTGAGCTTGGCCGCTGCACTTGCCGCCGCTGAAGCTACTTGCATCAATGTATAGCTAACAATTTCCTCCACCGGCATATTAGCACTGCGCGTATCTTTTTCACACTTAGCCAGCAGCTCCAACACGCTAAACACTCTATCACGCGTCCAAATTCCCAGCTGGCGTTTAAAGCTGCTCTCGCGGAAAAAAATAATCCTCGGTACCAGTTTCATCACAGCCTTATCAACCGATTCTCCGCCTTCCATAATCGCCATACAATTAAGCATTTTATTGAAATGATAAGTCAAACTCCGAATTACCTGACTAGGGTCGGTTCCCTCATTCAACAAACGCTGATACGCTTGCAAAGCCTTATCCTTCTGCCCGCTGGCTGCCGCATAACAAACATCATCCGCGCTTGAGGCAGAGGTATCACTAACCACCACTCGCACATCATCTGGCGTAATATTTTTATGCCCGCCCATATAAGTAATAAGCTTTTCCAACTCATTCAAATTACTTTTGCGGTCGTTAGACATTCTGGCACACAACAGCTGCAAAGCCTCATTGCCGATGGTCATTCCGTTAGCCACAAGCACGCTTTTGGCGGTTGCAAAAATATCTTCATCGCGGTCTTCATAACAAGCGATTACCGCAAAATCGGCACTATCTTCAGCCAGTTTTACCAAAGAAGACTTTTTGTTCAACGACAAAGAATATAGTATGACCAGCGTGTCAGACTTGGCCTCATCAAACATTCCTTTAATATGCTTGGTCAGATTATTGTCCACGTCTTTGACCACCACCACGCGGCGCCCACCCATCAATGACTGAGCATTAAACTCACCGATTAAAGCCCCTGGGTCGGCATTTACGGCATCACCATCCAGATACACGACTTGGAACGGGTCATAAATATCCGGACAAATCGCCGCTGTGAGCTTTTTTACATACTCTGCAACAAGCCCCTCATTAGCCCCATACACCACCCAACATTTGATGGCATCTTCGGGCTTTTTCAAATATTTTTCAATTTGAGCTTGCTTATATATCACTGGTAGACCCCTGCTTTGTAGTTACCGCATGGAAATAAGCCCCCACGCGCAAAGCGATATCATCGGCAATAATTCTTGCCGCATTTTTCTCGGCTTTTTGTTGCGCGATAGTGGTTGAATACGGATTTTTCAAAATATCATAGCTGGCATAAGCAATACTATCACTCTTAAACAACTGCTTATTATCCCTGTCCACCATATAATAGTTGACTTTATAAGTAATCATCTCACGCGTTGCGGTAATATCCTCACGCAAAGCCTGCTGAGAAATTCTTTTGCTGGCCAACTTTACATACAAGCGGTACTTAGGCTTTTTCGGAGCCCCGGTCGGTGTAAGTGAGTCGAGCAGCTGGTTGCGTATCAATTGCCCAAAACGGTCCGCAATCGGCTCCACCTTAACCTGCTTCATTTCATCCATAATCGTGGTATCAAATTTGGAATTAAAATACCAACCGCCGGTTCTTTCCCTCTGCACATACAAAGGCTGAAACCCGCAAGCACTCAGGCCGCATCCGGCAATCATCATCAGGGTCAACAACTTCAGGGCTGATATTTTAATTCCGGTCATCAATACCTCTCTTATGTTTTTAAGCTGCCACAATGTTCACAATTTTGTTTGGAACCACAATCACCTTGCGGATTTCTTTACCCTCAGTCTGGCGCTGTACGTTTTCCAAAGCAAAAGCGGCTTTTTCAACCTCATCTTTAGCGGCATCTTTGGGCATTTCGATAGTTCCGCGCATTTTACCGTTCAGCTGTACGGCAATGGTCACCACATTATCCTCGGCCAGCTCTTTAACAAACTGCGGCCAGCTTTCTTTAACTGCCAGAGTATTATGCCCCATTCTTGCCCACATTTCCTCAGCCAAATGCGGTGTAAACGGACACAACAGCTTAATCAAAGTTTCATACAACTCCGGAGCAATCTCTTGCTTATCGCTCAAATAGTTTACATAAGACATCAAAGCCGACACCGCAGTATTAAACTTCATCTGGTCAATACGCTCGGTCACTTCTTTAATGCATTTATGCATTGCACGCAAATCTTTGTCCGAAGGTTTAACATCTTTCATCACTTTTTTGAACAAAGCAAACACCTTGCCCACAAAACGATAAACACCCATCAAGCTTTCTTCCGACCACATTGCCACCTGGTCAAACGGGCCGATAAACATCTCATACAAGCGGAAGGTATCCGCCCCGTAAGCAGCCACAATATCGTCAGGGTTAACCACGTTTCCGCGTGATTTTGACATTTTTTCACCATTTGAAGCCAAAATCATACCATGTGATGTACGTTTGCAATACGGCTCTTTGGTCGGCACCAAACCGCAATCATACAAAAACTTGTGCCAAAAACGCGAGTACAACAAGTGCAAGGTTGTATGCTCCATTCCCCCGTTGTACCAATCCACCGGCATCCAGTATTCCAAAGCCTCTTTAGAGGCAAACTCTTTGTCATTATGCGGGTCGCAATAGCGCAAGAAATACCACGAAGACCCAGCCCAGTTAGGCATAGTGTCGGTTTCGCGGCGTGCTTTTCCGCCACACTTCGGGCAAGTTGTCTCCAACCAAGCCCCTGCCTTTGACAACGGCGATTCTCCTTCATCATTGGGGTGATAATCCGGCACCTCCGGCAAGGTCAACGGCAGCTCGCTTTCCGGTATTGGCTGCCAACCGCAGTGCTCACAATATACCATCGGTATCGGCTCGCCCCAATAACGCTGACGCGAGAACACCCAGTCACGCAGTTTATAATTAATCTTTGAATTACCAAACCCGTTTTTAGTAGCATAATCTATGGCGGCACGCATACCGTCTTCTTTGTTCATTCCGTTCATAAAGCCGGAGTTAATATGCGCCCCATCTTCTTCCCAAGCTTTTTCGCTGATATCGCCGCCTTCCAAAACCTGAATAATCGGCAGATTAAACTTCTTGGCAAAATCATAGTCGCGTTGGTCATGCGCCGGCACCGCCATAATCGCACCGGTACCATATCCGGTTAATACATAATCAGAAATAAACACCGGAATCAAAGTATTGTTAAACGGATTCCGCGCCTTAATTCCTTTGAGCTCAACACCGGTTTTGCTGTCATCCATCGTACGCTGCAAGTCTGACTTTTTAGCTGTTTCAGCCACATAAGCCTGTACCTCGTCGGCATTGCTGAACTTGCTCACCAACTCGCTCACCAACTTATGCTCCGGCGCCATAACCATATAAGTCACGCCAAATGCCGTATCCGGACGCGTTGTAAACACCTTCATCTTTTTTTTCAGTGCGGTTCCGTCTTCCCCACACAGCTCAAAATCGAGTTCAGCACCCTCCGAACGTCCAATCCAATTGACCTGTTGCGACTTAACTCGATCAATAAAGTCAAGGTCATCCAAATCATCAATCAATCTATCGGCATATTTGGTAATCGCCACCATCCATTGCTCTTTATCTTTGCGTACCACTTGCGCTCCGCAGCGTTCGCAACAGCCATTAACCACTTCTTCATTAGCCAAGCCCACTTTGCACGACGGGCACCAGTTGATGGCGATTTTATCTTTATAAGCTAACCCTTTTTCAAACAGCTTAATAAACATCCATTGCGTCCATTTATAATACTCAGGGTCGCAAGTAGATATACATCTGTCCCAGTCAAAGCTAAAGCCGAGTGACTTCAACTGGCGGGTAAACGTCTCAATATTGGCCTTTGTAGATACTGCCGGATGCACACCGGTTTTGATTGCATAGTTTTCCGCCGGCAGACCGAATGCGTCAAACCCCATCGGATACAACACATTAAAACCCTGCATTCTTTTTTTGCGGGCAATTACATCAAGCGCAGTATACGAGCGCGGATGCCCCACATGCAACCCTGCACCTGACGGGTACGGAAACTCTACCAACGCATAAAATTTTTCTTTTGATTTATCAATTTCTACTTTATAAGCTTTTTCATCATCCCAAATTTTTTGCCACTTATCTTCAATGGTTCTAAAATTATATCTATCTTCCAAAGCCCATTCTTTCTGCCATTCAGCAAAAGATTCCTTGCCGTTATATCTGGCTTTTCCACTCATTTATTCAACTCCTATTTTCTCAACAAAACTTATCTGGTCACCACATCTCTGTGATACAAATTTTTAGCTTGCAAAATAATTGCTTTTTCTAATTCTTCGGCCAATGCTTTATCAGGGGTAGCGTCTTTCCACATTCCTTTACTCATCACGCGTTTAAACACCTCAACTTTAATTCCGTTAGCGGCAAGTTTTTGCGTATAAATCGTTACATTAACCTTAAATTCTTCATCGACGGCCATCTGTTTCCAATCGGTAATAATCACACCGCCCTTAGAGTCCGCAGATGCCAACGGCATAAAGGATAGTTTGTCCAAAGCGGCCTGCCACAAATAAGGGTTAACCCCTAGCTTATCGCTATCAAGGTTTTCGTTATTTTCCTCATCTGCCAAATTCCAATTTTGAGCCTCTGGAGAAGTCGTTTTTTCTTCCTCAGCAAACCAATTTGGCATAACATCATGCCACATTGAGCATCCGCCCAAGCACAACATCGCCCCCAAAACAAGACTTAACCGTTTTTTCATTTGCGTATCCTCTGTTTAACAAAAAACTTTCGCCTTATTATAAATAAGTTGATTAAAATTACAAGAGACTTTAACTTGTAATTAACGCGAAAAGCATTAAAATACCCCATATTCTGATTACCAACGGAGATTCTGCCTATGCCCAACGCCCGCGAATACGCGTTACATTGCTTCAGCCGCAGCCTTAACGAGCAAACTTTTTTGACCATTGAGGCTGACTGTCCGGATTCTCCTTTTGTGCATATGCTTACCACCACCGCGTTTCGCCGCTTGACCGACATCCGGCAGATTTTATCGCACTTGCTGCATAAACCGCTCCCCGCCAAACACCAGAAGATTTACCGGCTTTTGTGCCTTGGCGCCACCGAGCTTTTGTTTATGAATACGGCAAACTACGCCTGCCTCAACGAGTGGGTTTCGCTGGCCAAAAAACTTGGCAACTCTGCCCTTGGCGGCTTGGTCAATGCCGTTTTGCGCCGTCTTTCGGCAGACAAATCAACCTTTTTGGCTCAACCGCCCCAATTTTTTCCGGATTCCTTTTTATCGATTCTCAAACAAGACTACTCATCCACGGTTATTGCGGACATTGCTAAAGCCTCTCTTTCAGAGCCGCCTCTGGCTTTAAGCGTTAAAGCTGATGCTCCGGCTTGGGCCGAGCGCTTAGGCGGCTTGCACCTTGCGGCTAATACCGTCATTTTGCGCAACGCCGGCAAAATTCCGGCTCTGGCCGGATTTAATGACGGTGCTTGGTGGGTTCAAGACTACGCCGCCTCCATCGCCGTAACCTCGCTTGGCAACATCAAAGGCAAGCGCGTGCTTGACCTCTGCGCCGCCCCCGGAGGCAAAACTGCCCAACTCATCAATGCCGGAGCCATTGTCACCTCGCTGGATTCGTCAGCCGAGCGTCTGCAAACTCTGCGCCAAAACCTTAAACGCCTGCACTTTGCCGAGCCCGAAATCATCGCCGCTGACGCTCTGCAATGGCTGCAAACTTATCAAGGGCCTGCCTTTGACATTATTTTGCTTGATGCCCCTTGTTCTGCCACCGGCATTTTCCGCCGCCATCCGGAAATCATCCACTTCAAAACCAAAGCTGACGTGCAAAAACAAGCCGCTCTGCAAAAACAAATTTTAGATATCCTCAGTCGCGTTTTGGTGACCCATGGCTTGCTGGCTTATTGCGTCTGCTCCATTGCCAAGGCTGAAGGAGTTGCACAAATCCGTAGCTTTTTGAAGCGCTCTGCCGGCACTTTTGCCCCTCAGCCCATAACCGCAGGCGAGCTTTTGCCTTCAACCTCGGCTGACCTCTCCTCTTTAATAACTCCGGAAGGCTTTGTCAGCACACTGCCCTCAATGCTCCCAAGCTTTGGCGGAGTTGATGCATTTTTCATCGCTAAATTGCAAAAGGTAAAATAAGATGACCTCACCTCGCCCCGTATATATTTTAGGCACTGATGCTCTGGCCTGCTACCTTGCTGCCAAGTTCCAAGATGCTGACCACCCCTGCAGTCTTATCGCCTCTCCTTCTGATATCCAAAGCTTGGGCACTAATGGCGCCACTATCAAAGAGGAGTTTTCCTCCCTCAAAAAGAAACACTATAAATTTGATACCGCTTTTTGGGGTCGCAGCGAACCTTTGGCTGTCATCATCACCGCCACCTCCAGCGAAGTCAACTCCGTCTTAAGCGGCATTACTCCTGATAATATCTATAACGCTCCGATAATCTGCTTCTCTCTGCTCAAAGATAGCGGCTACTTAAAAGACATTCTCGGCAGCAACTTTCACAAGGCTGACTTTTCCGGCTGGCTCAACAAAAACGACCAACAAATCATCCTCCGCGGCCGCCAGCCCCATATTAACATTTACTCTCCAACCAGCCCTCAATCTGCCAAAAGCATAACTAAGCTTTTTGCTCCCCTCGGGCTTGAAGTCAACTTTGCTCAATCCGAAAACTCTTTTTTCTGGCCGATGTTTGCCCTCCGCGGCGCCTGCTCGCTGATGTGCACCGCTTACGACAAACCCTTGTCCCAAATCTTAAAAAACAAGCCGCTCACTCTTGAGCTTGAGACCCTGCTGGAAGAGTTCCGCCAACTGGCCGCGGTTGACAATATCCTCCTTTCCACAGATAGTGTTATGCAAAACATCATCAACATCCCCGGAGGTTACATTTTTCCACTGCATGCTGACTTTCGCAGCGGCCGCCACCGTGATTTTAATACCATTTATGAAATCATCAACCAAACCGCCCGCCGCGGCAACCTCAAGCTGCCCCACCTCAACGAGCTTCTTACCCGTATTTATGAGATATATCTTAGTATAACCTAATAACAATTGTTGAAGAAACCAATATAAGGGAATATACTCTCCTCAAAACCAACCAGTAGGTAAAGTAAAAACAACACCATGGAAATCAAACTTTTAATCACCGCCGCGGCTTTTTGTTTGTGCTTTTTGAGCGCCTTTGCCCTTTTGCAAACCGCTTTCACCCGCCGACTTGCCGACAGCTTTATCCCGCTGTACTTTCCGTTGTCTGCGGCTTTAATTGTGTTGTACTTTGCTCTGCCCTCTTTCCACGATGCTCTTTTCCCTGTTCCGCTGGCTGAAATCATTTCCGTAGTCATCTGCGCCGGCCTGCTGTTTATCTTAGGCTCCCGTCCGGCACTCGGCCGCTACTCTTTCTTGCTGACCTTACTTGCCGCCGAAATCTCCCTGCTGTTTGCCGACTACGACGAACCTCTGCTTTCTGATTCGCTGCCCTTGTGGCTTGATAGTATTTTGGCTGTTTTGCTCTGGGGGCTTTTCAGCTGGAGCTTTCACTTTTTATCTGCACTCAATGGGCTCCTCAGCCGTCAAAGCCTGACCATTGCCTTGGGCATCGGGCTTTTATACCCATTGGGAGGTTCACCATTTTTCTTAAGTATGGTAGCCATCGGATTCGTCGGAGTATTCTTGGCTTGGAGCTTATATGAATCTTTTCCGGCCAAAATCCTCCTTTCACCGGCCGGAGGCTGCGCCATCGGGTTCATCCTCTGCTGGCTTATGCTCAAATCCACTGCCGAAGGCTCCGGCCCCTGTGTTTTGTGCTTTAGTATGTTTTTCATCTACCAAATTTGCCTTGGCGCAATCAAAAAGTTTTCACCGCGACCGCAATACCGCAACCTAATCGCCAACACCGACTACTTTCAGGCCTATCAACAGGGGCTTTCCGCTCCTGAAATCTGCTCAGCGATAAGCAAGCTCTTTACCTTGCAGATAATTCTGGGTTGTTTTGAGGTCTTTGCTCCCAACAGCTACTCCGTACCTTTACTGGTACTCATCACCACGGCATGGTTCTCCTACCGGCTTGGCCATTGGCAAGACCACCTCACCCCGCAGCAAACCTCCGGAGGTACTCCCCTATGATTACCCATTTGCTGCACAAATTAAAAGACTATTTTTTCCCGCCGCAAGACAAAGAAACCTTTAATCCGGCGGACTACCAAAACATTACCTTCCGCGTCGGGATTGTTGAGTTTGCCGACAATGTTGAAAGCGACAGCGGCAAAACCTTAGGCCGCCTCTTAGGGCAAGAAGACAGCCTGCAAGTATTTTATATTGATGAACCTTTTGGCAAAGCCTTTTTGTCATTAGAGAGCCGCACCATTTTTGATATGATAGACCGTGGCCAAGCCATTATAGATAAGACCGGTGCCGACGTCATCATCTGGGGCTACCGCGAAGGCGACAAAATCCGCCTCAACTTCCAAACCGGCAAACAATACGAGATTGAAGACAAATCTTTTGTTACCTTGCTTGACAGCCTTTATATTCCGGCGGCCACGCTTGAAAATCCGGCCTTATTTCCGCCGGCATTGCTCAACCTTATTTTCGGAGCCGTTTTGAGCGCCTTGTCCCCCTATAATACCGAGAGCCGCATCTACCGCCGCTACCTGCTCAAAAAAGTCATCCACGCCCTAACCCAAGACCAATCCGCCAAACAATTATCGGTCGAATATATGCCCTATATTATGAACTTTTTAGGGATTATTTATTTAAGCTACGCCTATGACCAAGAGGACGGCCGCAACTTCAAAACCATTCATAATCTGCTTAATGCCGCCCTCAAACACCAAGACCTCATTACCAACCCCATCCATTTAGGCTGCATTTATTATCACATTGGCCAACTTTATGATTCCGCCACCGTTTATACCACGCGCAATCCGTCCGGCTACTTCAAAGGCGCCATCAGCTACTACCGCCAAGCTCAAAAATACCTAAGCAAATATACCTACGCCTACGACTACGGCTACATTTCTTACAAACTTGCTGACTTATTCTTTAATTATTGGAAACAAACCGAAGACCTCCAAGCTCTGCGCGATGCGGTTTTCCAACTCCGCGAGGCAGAAAAGATCTACACTTACGCCTTATTTCCCAAATTCTGGGCTGAGATTCAGGGCAAGCTGGGGCAAATGCTGGCCTTGCTCGGCAACATCACCAAGAGTGCCGAGATTTCAGAAGTCGCCATAGCCAGCTACCGCAACCAACAAAAAATCATCAGCGAAAAACGTTCTCCTTTAGCGTGGGGCCATATTCAAGAAAACATTGCCGACATCCACTACCACTTAGGGCAAAACGGCTGCGGCCGCTCCCACTTTGAGGAAGCCTTAGAAGCCTACCACGATGCCTTGTATATTTATGAGAACTACCAAAGCTCTTCCGACATCAAAAAGCTGACCACCAGCATCGCGCGCACCCGCCGTGCCCTCAGTCAGAGCTAAAAGGCAGACACTCCTGCATAATCTGCCTTTCCATCATATCTAAAAATCCATAACCGAACGCACTACCCGTCCGCTGTCTTTACGAAAAATAAAAAACGGATGTGATGCCGGACCATTCGAATTAACTTCCCAATACCAGGCATATTCACTTGATGCCTCGGTAGACGTCCAAATTGATTCCGTACCGCCCCACCCCAAATTGTCAAGATCTTCCAAAACATCTCCTCCAACCGACACAAGTGCTGCATCTATCTTTTTAAAACTTTCCTGATTAATTGTTGCAAGCAATCCTGCTGAAGGCAAACACCATTGCTTACCGGCTGGGGTTCCAATCACACTGGTATTTCGAGCTACCCAAGCAGCATTATAAACACTACCGGCTTGAACTAAAATATCCGTATTAACACAACTTGATTGAAGATCATTCGGTGTCGAAGTAAAATTACCCAAAGCCGGAATATCTGCAGGAGTAGCAGGCCCCCACCAACTTGCATCACTCTGTTTTTTCACACTCATAATCCAGCCACCACCTGAACCGTTTGAATAAATTACCACTCCTAGCAAATTTTTACTATCAACTTTTTTATCATAACACTTTCCATCATCATAATATAAAGTCCCTATTGCACAAGCAACCGGTACCGCATCAAGCTTCTTACATATACCATCCGTCCATTCATACCCATATTCACACGAACAACTTTGGAAGCTTCCGCCGCAAGCTTTTCCAACCCCTGCGACATAGCCTTCTCCTTCACAAACATATTTAAAATCCAATTGTTCACACGCCGCTTGCAAACATTCTTCATCAGTTTTAATACAAGCCCATTTATTACCAAACGGACATTTAATACCTCTCCCTCCATTGCAAGAGGTTTCCGTATATCCTAAAGTTTCACAATCTTGTGTTGGCACACATTGAGCATAGGCTAAAGTTGGTATTAAGGACAAAGAAGTCCCAATAATTAAATATAATCTAGTATTAATCATAGTCTAAACACCTTATCTTTTATGGTTAAAAGAACGCCCCTTTGAAACCAATCAAAGGAGCGGGTGTTTACCGACTGCCATACGAACAGCCCCAGCGCTTTCAGGCGGAGCCTTTATGACGCTGGCACCCGCATATAAAAATATACAAATGCCAGCATATCAATTTTAAGTCGTTATGCTAAAACGACCCGTACGGAAGGGCGGTAAAACCCTAGCTGATACATCTTTACCAGCTGTCGCCATTTTAACATAACAAACCTAAAAAAGCAATAAGCAAAAAAACATATAAATACTAAAATAAAAAATTCAAGCGATTATGATAAAATAAAACTATGTCTTAGCAAATCACTTCGACCATCTGGTTTGGCGCAAAGCCTCCCCCACCACCATCGCCGCTGACACCGCCATATTAATCGAGCGCGCCTTCGGGTTCATCGGAATCAACAAACGTGCATCGGCAGTGTGGTGAACTTCCTCCGGCACTCCGGCGCTTTCCCGCCCCATCAAAATAATGTCATTTTGCTTAAATTCAAACTCCGTATACGGCATGGCGGCATGAGTTGTCATCAACACAATCCGGCCATATTCATCGGGGTTTGCCGCCCGATAAGCCAAGAACTCCGCCCAAGAATTATGCCGCCGATAAGACACCTGCTCCAAATAATCCATACCGGCACGCCGCATTGCTTTTTCATTAAAAATAAAACCGCACGGCTCAATAATATCCAAGGCCAAATCCACACAAGCCCCCAAGCGGAGCAAAGTCCCCGTATTTTGGGGAATATCCGGCTGAAACAACGCCAATCGCATTTTATACCTCACTTTTCATCATAAAATTATCGCCACTTTAGCCCATATCAACATAAAACGCAATCCCCCAACCCACAAAAAAAAGGAGCCGATTGCATCAACCGAACTCCTTTAGTAATTTTCGTTAGCCTTGATATAAAATATCAACCATCTCAGCCACGTTCTGTGCAGCCCATAAACGGTCATATTTCGGCCAACATTTCAAACGATTTTGCACTTTGACCAACAATTTCATATAGGCCAAATAATGTGCAAATTTTTTATCATTAAATTCGCGCACTGAAGCACATTGTGCCTCATTGGGCAGCATCTCAGCCAAGGGCAACTCACCTTTTTTATAGACTTTGCCGCTGATTTTGCTAGCTTCCTCCAAAATCACGCGCAAAATCCGCCGCCGTTTACTCACCTCATTAGCTACTTCTGCCAAATAATCTGCGATTGTTGACAGACGGTAGTTAAATTTCAGTTTCAACATCGGGAAAGCACGACCAACTTCATCAGCCATCTGCTTGCGATGCTCAGGAGCAACATAAGTATCAATATCGGCATCGCCCTTGCCTGTAATTGTTTCAAAACAATCAACCAATTTTTCAGTAACCCAATCTTTATTCATAATTATATGATTTAAATAATTAAACAATGCCCTGATTTATAGCACAAAAAAACAATGTTGTCAAGTTTTTGTCACAAATTTATTTTTATATATACAATCTCACCCTCTGGCGCACTAAAA
>CALXWI010000024.1 GCA_944392325.1 uncultured Alphaproteobacteria bacterium
GGTGAATAAAAATACAGCGTTTTGTCAAAGCGTTCAGCCTTGAAAAAGCCAACATTACTCTGATAATAAAAGCGGATGATGGCAATCTCCGGAAAATGCGGGGCAACCGGTCCGTAGCTCGAATTGCAATAAGTAATAGGCGAGCAGGGAGACGATTGTAAGTTGATGGCGCTTTCCGGAATGTCGGTTTCAAGAAGTCCGGATATAGCTTGAGCTACATCTTTGGCGCTTTCATATGAGTTCCCGAAATTCAAAGCTAATTTGGGAATGGGCTTGTTTTCCTGTGCGAGTTGTTCGCATCTTTGCAGGTAATAGGTAATACTTGGATTCATAGTAATAAGATTAAAAATAAAAAACTGTGTTATTATTTAGTGAAAAAAATGTTTTGTCAAGTGCCTTGACTCCTAAAAATCTATGTTTTAAACTTGCCGTAGAGGTAAAAATAATGAAAATTACGGTTTTAGCCATAGGCAAGTGCAAAAAAAATTCTCCGGAGGCGGCCTTGATTGCCGAATATGTGAAGCGGACATCGTGGGAAGTTGTGATTAAAGAAAAAGACAATGCGACCCAAGATGAGGAGGCTAAGTTTTTGCAGGAGAATATTCCCCATGGTGCTAAAGTGGTGGTACTTGATGAACGAGGTGTGAATATTAAAACCACCGAATTGGCGGCTAAAATGGAAGCGTGGATGGTGAATGGTTGCTCCGATATTTGTTTTTTAATCGGTGGGGCGGATGGGCATTTGCAATCAACTCGAGATAAGGCTGATATGCTTCTTTCGTTTGGAAAGCTGACGCTGCCGCATATGTTGATGCGTGCGGTGCTAATGGAGCAGATATATCGTGTGGAAACGGTGATAAAGCATCATCCTTATCATCGGGAGTAAAAAAATAAGCTCCCGTCCAGTGTGATCTGTCCCCCGAAAGTTGGACAGATCAGTGCAGAAGGGGAGCTTTGAGGTGTTTTTCAGTTTTTGAGGTTTCAATGGGATTGGCTGACAATGTAGTCGGTACGATGTTGTTTGCCGACTATTTTGTGTATTTCAAAGGTATTATGTGTTTTTTCAACCTTTTGAAATACATGGCCGTTGAGAGCGAGCAATTGGTTGCCGTGGACGATGGCCAGCCAGTGGAACCCAGGCTTGCAGACAAAAGCGTCTTTGAAGTGGAGCTCTTGGGCTGATTCTTGATTGGCGGTGATGGCATAAGTCTTAATCTCACGGCCGAGGGCTTGAGAGAAAATCTCCTTAGCGTCTTCAATAGAGGTAACTGCTTGCGGAAGCAGAAAGATTTCCGTAAAAGTTATGGACTTGTTGATGCGCATCATTTTGCCGGCGCTCTTGAAACCTTTGACTCTTTTGTAGAGTTCTTTTTTAGTGCATTCGAGTAGCTTCATAATTATATTTTTAATTAATAATAAATCATTGCTGATGTATATAGTCTAAATTTTGTCTTTTGTCAAGATATTTTTAGGAAAAAAGGGAATTTTTTTGAGGGAGGTAATTAATCGTGGACGATTTTGTCTAGTTAATTTTGAGGGGAAGGATGGCTATTAGAGATGGAGGCGGGGAAAGGGGCAGGAGCAGGATGGAGGGCAGGAGCAGGATGGAGGGCAGGAGCGAGGGATAAGAGGGAAAAAAGGGGGAGGAAAAGTAAAAGAGCCAGCGCTTGGCGCTGGTGGCGTCCCTCTCCCGACGGCGCGGCCGTCGACCTCTCCCTGCGTGGGAGAGGGGCAGATAAAAGCGGAGGTCTAGCTGTTTTTGAGTGCGAGTTGTTCAAGTTCTTTGATTTTATCGCGGTAGATCACGGCTTCTTCAAACTCAAGGTTGGCGGCGGCGTCTTTCATCTTTTTGGTATATTCTTTTAGTTTCTTATCAATGTTTTTGATGTCGCTCATTGCTTGTTTGTTGAGGTTGTCTTCCTTGACGTAGTCTGCCTCGGTCATCTCGCTCAAAGTATTGGAAATGGCTTTTTTGACCGTCTTCGGAATAATGCCGTGTTCGGCGTTGTATTTGAGTTGTTTTTCGCGGCGGCGGTTGGTCTCGTCCAGAGCCTCTTTCATTGAACCGGTAATGCGGTCGGCATACAAAATAACCCTCCCTTCGGCATTGCGCGCAGCGCGGCCGATGGTTTGTATCAGTGAGCGGTTGGAGCGCAAAAAGCCTTCTTTATCAGCATCAAGAATCGCTACCAAAGAGCATTCCGGAATATCAAGACCCTCACGCAGGAGGTTAATTCCGACCAGAACATCAAAAACACCAAGGCGCAAGTCACGGATGATTTCTATTCTTTCCAGAGTATCAATATCAGAGTGGAGGTAGCGCACTTTTACCCCGTTGTCATGGAGGTATTCGGTTAAGTCTTCAGCCATTTTTTTGGTCAGGGTAGTAACCAAAACACGCTCCCCTTTGGCGGCGGTTTTGCGGCATTCTTCCATTAAATCATCAATTTGATTTTCTATCGGGCGGACTACGCATACCGGATCAGCAAGCCCTGTCGGACGAATGACTTGCTCGGCAAAGGTGCCGTGGCTTTGTTCAAGCTCCCAATCCCCAGGAGTGGCCGAAACGAAAATGCTCTGTCCGCGCATCTGATTCCATTCATCAAACTTGAGCGGGCGGTTGTCTACGCATGAAGGAAGGCGGAAGCCGTATTGCGCCAGTGTGCTCTTGCGGTTGAAGTCACCCCTAAACATTCCGCCGATTTGTGGGACGGAAATGTGGCTCTCATCAACAAAAAGAATCGCATTGGGCGGCAAGTATTCAAACAAGGTCGGAGGAGGGTCTCCGGCTTTGCGCCCCGTCAAGTAGCGTGAATAGTTTTCAATGCCTTTGCAATGGCCGGTAGTTTCAAGCATTTCAAGGTCAAAACGGGTGCGTTGCTCAATCCTCTGGGCTTCAAGAAGTTTATTGCTCTTAGTAAAATCGTCGATGGTTTCGGCAAGCTCTTTGCGGATGCCGACCATCGCTTGAGACAAAGCCGGCCGCGGAGTAACATAGTGATTGGCCGGATAAATGGTAACCTCATCTAAATCGGCAGTGCGTTTGCCGGTAAGCGAATCGAATTCGGTGATGCTTTCAATCTCGTCGCCAAAGAAAGATATGCGCCAGCCTCTATCTTCATAGTGGGCCGGAAAGATATCAAGGACATCACCATTGACACGGAAAGTTGAACGGACAAAGTTTTGCTGGTTGCGTTCGTATTGGAGCTCGGCTAAGTGGCGGCAGATTTCTTTGAGCTCAATTTCATCACCGACTTTGAGCGGAATCGTCATCGCAGAATAAGATTCAACATCGCCCAAGCCGTAGATACAAGATACCGAGGCGATGATAATGACATCATTATACTCCAAAATATCGCGAGTGGCGGCGTTGCGCATACGGTCTATCTGTTCATTAAGGGCGGAATCTTTTTCAATATAAGTATCAGTCTTGGGGACGTAAGCTTCCGGCTGGTAGTAGTCGTAGTAAGAAACAAAATACTCAACGTGGTTTTCAGGGAAGAACTCTTTCATCTCCGAATAAAGTTGGGCGGCCAGAATTTTGTTGGGAGCCATAATCATAGCCGGACGCTGCATCTCTTCAATAATTTTGGCCATAGTAAAGGTTTTGCCGGAGCCGGTAACACCCAGTAGGACTTGACTCTTGTCGCCGCGCGCCAAACCTTCACAGAGTTCTTTGATGGCTTGGGGTTGGTCTCCGGACGGAGAAAACGGGCTATGAATTTTGAATAAACGGTTTTTCATTCTTTGATGGTTTCGCTCAATGATGAGTTTTGGAGGCTTTGCGCATAAATCTTGGCAAAGTTACCAAAGGCTGAGATATCGTTGATGGCTTGGTCGATATCCTGGAGGTCTATTCTATTCTCATCCAAAGTGCGCGTCAAGACATTAAAAGCGCTATAATAGGGAGTGTCTTTGAAAAAAGGTTCAAAGGTGTTGCGGAGGCGGACGATAACGGTTTCGCGTCCGGCTTTCTTTAACGAAGTGGCCCAGTCCAAAACATATTGAATCTGCTCTTTAGACAGAGGTTTGCCGGCTTCGGGTTTTTCGATTAAGTATTTTATAGAATCGGCGGCTTCGCCCCATTGGCCATTGCTCCAGAAGATTTCACTTTTCATCAAAATGCCGTTTTTGCTGTAATCATTTTCAAGCAGAGCAAGGGCTTTTTCGGGCTGCCCTGTCGCTGATAGAGCTTTGGCGCGGATGATGCGGCGGTGTGCCAGCATGGCCGGAGATATGGAATCGTTTTCAGTTTGATCCAAAATATCTAGAGCTTGGTAAGGATTGTTTTTAAACAAGTCAATTAAAGCAATACGGGTGCCAATGGTGGCTTGTTCTCTGGGAGTGAGCTTGTGGTTTTTGAGCTGGTTGTTTAAGAGATACAGAGCTCTGTCTAAAAGGTCAACGGCAACAAGGCGGTCGGCTAGCTTTTGTACAATGGCATTGTAGTTGGCACTCATCGGAGCCAGCCATTCAAAGTCTTGGTATAAGGCCAAAGATTTGATTACCGGTAAGTTGTCATCCAGATTATCAAGATAGATGTCTTCAAAAATCTTGACCATACGCCGATTGATGCTGTTATAAGATTTTTTGCCGGCAATGTTTTTGAGTGATTGCAAAGTGCTGAGAGCCTGATAGTAATCTTTATTTTCAATGTATAAATCAGATAACAGGTTTAAGATATTGATTTTGAAGTCTTTATCAGCCCAAGCAAAACGCAGCATCTCGTATTCGGCAATAGCTTTATCAAGGCTGATGGTGCGGCTGCGGCGCTGCAAGTTAACAATATTGCGACGGGCTAAGGCGGAATATTTTTCAGAGCGCATATCGGCAGTGTTGCGGTATTCGCGGATGGCATTGAGCGGGTAGCCCAAAATCTCAAGTTTTTTGGCAGTGTAGTAGCTGAGTAAAGCGTCTTTGTCGGCAGTGTTGGCAGAGGCGCGAATCGTATCGATATTATTTTGAATCGAGATGTCATCGCGGGCTTTGATGGCAGATAAAATACTAACCAAGGCTATGCGGCGACGGATTTCGTCCGGATAATCGCGGACAAAGGAAGGCGCCATATTTAAGATGGTGTTGTCTTCGGCTTGAGGGTTTTGGGCAGAAGATGACAGATTGCGCCAGAACAAAGCCTCGGTTGAACTGACTAGTTGCCCGTAAGATAAGTTTTCTATGGCTTCATTATAGCGGCGGGTTAAAAAGTTGGCTACACCTTTTAAAAGGTGAAAATGCTCGCTTGAAGTTTCAGGGGTGGACTGTTTTTCAAGTTGATTGAGGATAACCAAAGCATTGGTGCCGAGCCCTTGACTGAGGTAATATTCGGCAAGAGCTAATTGCATTTTATTTTTGTTGGCGGCATCGGCTTTGATGATGTCTTCTTTAAGCTTGGTTTCGGCTTCAGTAAAATTGAGGCGTAAGGTTTCGGCCGGTAAAGAAGTGAATAGCAGGCGGTCGGTACTGAGTTTTTGATTAAGCAGACTTTGACGTTTGAGAGCTTCAATATCGTCAGAAATGTTTAAGCTGCGTTTGTCGCGGCGGAGGGTGATGCCGGTGTTGCCGCGATTGAGCGTGATGTCATCGGCATTGAATAAGATGGCCATACCGGAAATGGTTTTAAGTAATGATACATCCGGATATTGGTAAGAATTTTGGAAACCAACATTGATGTCGCCGGTGGGGATGATGCTGATAACATCACCAACCTCAGGATCAAAAATAGAGACAATTGTTCCGGCTGAAGTCGATGGAATAAACATATAAGAGTGGTTGTTACCATCATATTGGGTAAAGACGGGGAGGTCTTTGATTTCAGCCTTAGGGGTGCCGGTATATAAGTCAATAATCCAGAGCAAACCTTCTTGACGTAGACCTACATTTACATTTGCTTCAGGCTGCATGCGAACTACAGTGGCCTGAGGATTGGGAATTTGGATAATGTCAGAGGCAAGAGGAGTGGCGCTTTTTTTGAGATCTGAGATATTGAGTTTTTGAGGGTGATCGAACACAATCCACAAATATTGGTTACGGCGAAAGACCGCAATGTTGGTGGGGATGTTCCATGAGAAACCAAGGCTGCGGATTTGGCTGGCAATGGGAGTAACGGTATTGGCTCCCAGAGTTTCATTTTGATAAACGGCATTGCTGGTTTCAGCTCCGGCGGAAAGGTTGTCTTCGGCTTCAGGCTTAGCCAGTGAAGTGGGTTTTCCGAGGTCTAAAACAATGCGGTTATTTTGCTCGAAGCTTTGTTGCAGAGGTTCTGGGAAAGACAGGGTGAAGAGGTTGTCTTTTTGTTTGAAGCTGATGTCAGAAGCTCGAGGATAGTCTTGCAGAGTAGTACTTTCAATTCGGTATGGTTGAGCAAAGTTGAGTTGGGTTTGCCCGTCGGATTGAGTGATTTTGTATTGAGGGGTTTCTGAAAACTCTAAAATAAAACGAGAAGTTTCTGTTAATGGTTTGTATTTGAGTTGAGCCGTGGGTAATTTTGAGGTTGCGGCGGTGGCTGAAACCGGAGGCAAACTGTCTGCGGCAATAGATGCTGACGGAGAAAAAACGGCCAACAAGCCAAGTAACAGCAATGGTTGGCAGAGCTGTTTGGTGATGGTGTTTATGTCAGCAAATTTAATCAACCGGATTTCCTTTGTTGTTGATACTGTTACCGATTAAAGCATCGGTAATGGCTTTGGCTTTAGAGGCTTCCATTTGTGAGAGAATCGCTGAAGATGCGGAAGGTTTCATCTCCCGGACGAGGGCGGTACTGACCTCGATATCCAAGGTATTGAGAATGCGGGCAGCATCGCGGGGTTTCATACTGGCATAGAGTTTGACCAGAGAATCGAGACGTTCTTTTTCTTTGGCGGAGTATTCTTGCATCAGGGAGCGGAGCTTCTTTTCGTAAGCTTGAAGTTGAGCCAGCTTTTTGTTGATTTCTTCCTCCGTGACTTTGAGTTGGATGACTTTTTTATCAATTTCTTTATTACGGAGGTCTAGAGCTTCTCGACGTTCAGCCAGCTCTTGCAGAATAGCAATTTCGGATTGTGTGAAAGTGCTGCCGGCTTGGTTGTTGTTGGTAGCAGAGGTGATATCCGAGCGGTCTAAGATTTGAGACAGCTGCTGGGTTTCGCTTTGGGATTGTTCTTCAGCCAAAGCTTGAGCACCAAAGCTAATCTGAGTGGTTTTAGCTTGAGAAAGTTGGTCGTAGACATCTGTAATGCGTATGGATAACGTTAATACAGCCATAAAAATGACAATTGGTAATAAGCGAATTTTGGTTTTAGCGAGCATAACGGTTCCTTATTTGATGGCGCGCAAGGCTTTTAATAATTCAAGTTCAGCTTCAGAACGGTCAAGATTGGTACTAGAAGTTGATGGTTGGGGCTGGGAAACCTTGGGTGAGGTGGCAGACGAATCTGTGGTATTGGCTTTATCTTGGACTTGGCGGCCATTATGGATGACGTTTTCAAGTCGGTCAGCGAGATTATCTGCGCGCTCATTGATGAACATCAAGTCATCTTTAAGGGTTTTGGCATTGTCAACAACTTCTTTGAGTTCTCCAGAGGTCGACTCGGTGGCGCTCTTTAGTTTAGGAATCGAGTGCTCAGCTTTGATGGTGGCCTCATTTAAGGATTGAATGAGCTTGGCTAAAGAGTTTTGGTTTTGGCGCAAAATGCTCAGGTTCTTGTTTAAGCGATAGGCATAAATGATGGTCGGAACAAGTAAGCCGATGATAATCAGGTTTATCAGCAATTCAAAGTTATCCATTTTTCTTTTCTGCCTTTCCTTTTACTTTAATTACAATTTTATCGCCTTTGCGTCCCATAGTACCGCTTAAAAGGGGGACATCTCCACAGATGAGTGAGATATCGGAATTTTTGTTCATTTCCAAATCCAAAAAAGAGCCTTTTTCCCACTTGGCAATGGTGCCGAGGTCAACTTGGAGTTCTTTAAGGCAGGCTTGGATATCAAGCTCGGTGTCCCAAAGTTCTTCAACAAGGTGGTTTTCCCAGATGGTGTCGCGACCGTAGCGCTCGCCCATAAACATTTGCAGTAAAAGGTCGCGTACCGGCTCTAAGGTAGCATAAGGTAAAAGCAAATCAAGCTTGCCGCCACGATCCTCCATATCAATACGGAGATGGGCTACAATTACAGCATTAGATAAACGAGCAATGGCTGCAAAACGGGGGTTGGTTTCGGTTCGCTCATACGAGAAGTTTACACTGGTGATGGGGTCAAAGGCGGTAGATAGGTCAGATAATATCAAATCTATCATATCTTTAACCAAATTGAGCTCAATAGTGGTGTAGGGGCGGCCTTCTATGCGCATGGCTGCTGTACCACGGCGCCCGCCGAGCAGAACGTCAACTGTTGAGTAAACTAATGACGAATCTACGGAAATGAGGCCGTAGTTGTCCCATTCTTCGGCTCGGAATACAGATAATAAGGTTGGCAGGGTAAGAGAATCGATGTACTCCCCAAAGCGCATTGACTCTACACTTTCGAGCGAGACTTCAACGTTGTCTTGCGTGAAGTTACGCAATGAGGTGGCCATCATACGAATCAAACGGTCAAAGACGACATCAAGCATTGGTAAGCGTTCATAAGAAACCATACCTGAGTTAAGAATGGCTTTGACGCCGTTATTGTCGGTAGAAGGAGTTGCTGAAGATGATTGACCTGAAAAACCAAAAAGAGAGTCGATTTCTTCTTGATTAAGAATCTTGGAAGAACCGCTATTGTCAGAGGCAGCGGCAGGGTCATCTTTGACTTTTATCATATCAGCCCAATTGTCTGGCGACGGTGTTGCGCCGTTGTTGGCAGATGAGTTTGGGGTTGATGTTTTAGTGTCTTCAGCCACGGTGGTATCCTTGAATTAGTTAATTGCCTTTTATTTCAAAGGTTTTGATGTTGATGTTGCTTATTTTTATGGGCTTGGTCACCAGATTGATGCGGTATAACAAGTCTTCTTTCAGCCAATAAAGGCCTTGTGCATTTTGGACTTCTTCCGGATAGATTTCTATCAGATGAGAGGTTACTATATCATTAATACGAGGGGTGAGAGCCTCCAAATGGTGAATTTGGTCTTCATCAAGGCCGGGAACTTCAAGATTGAGTTTTAGTGTGGCGTATTCGCGGTCTTTTGAATGAGATTTTAGGGTAACCGCAATCTCTGGCAAATCATACAAAACCAAACGGGAGTTGTCAGAAGATGTGGCCGCAGTATCGGCGGTATCAAGAACTTGATAGTTTTTATTTTGAGGTTCTTGGTTATTTGAAAAAACGGTATAAAAACTTACTATCAAACCAATAATAATAACTATCGGCAAGATAATTAACAACATTTTTTTACGGGTGACTTGCGGTGAAGGTATTTCTGTGACTTCATCTTCGTCATCGGTATCGTTAAAATCAATCATTTTATTCCCCAATCAATGATATCTTTGCTCATACTCTATAATAAACTTATCAAGATGGGAACAATAAAAGTAAACTTATTAAACAAAAAAAACGGCTTTTTAACTTTTAATTATCTTATTTGTGATAGAAGTGCGATAATTAAAAGAGTCTGAATGTTACAGAATTGTTAAATTTTGTTGTAAAATGCACTCTGAAGTAGCATCTGGGGCTTTTTTATGCTAAGATAAAGTTGTAATTGTTGTTCTTTGAGGCTGATGTTATGTACGTATGGGTGGTTTTGGCCGTATTTATTGTAGCTTTGCACTGCTTTAATTTGTCAGTGCGCTCAGATATGCGCTCAATTTATGTGGAGCCTCAGGCTGAATCGTCAATTACCAAAATTATTATGCAACATAGAGCAGCACGAGAATATTTAACCTATGAAATTGCCAATAAGTCAAACCCTTATCCACAGGGAGAGATTGATCTATCTAATTTAGATGAATTTTTGCCGACCGGATTTGAGTTGAAATATGAGGCAATTGATGAAGACGGAAATCTGGATGAAGATGGTGAAGTGCCACCGTCTCAACGTTATGTGTCGAGGGTATATTGTTTGGATAATACATCTTTATCAACGGGGTTGTCGAAGAGTATTGATGATTGTAGAGCCGAAAATGCGGTGAATTATTTGATTACTTATGGATGTGTGCCTCAGAAGTGGAAACGACTTGATGCTAACCGACCGTCTAATGATTTGTTGAATGCTATTCGTAGAGTGGCCGGCTCGGGTAGCAATTTTGGTTATTCTGTGGATATTGATATGGATGGAATGTCGGCTGAGGAATTGGAAAAGTTTAATCCTCTAAAATCAACCATGAGAATAACCAATTGGGAGCAGACTTGGTTGTCTATTCCGCAATATATTATCTCTGGAGATGTTGGAGAAAGTGGGTTCTCGAAAGTATGCGGAGATGAAAGAGCTTGCGGATATTGCCTTGTGTATATGGACACGCTTGGGAAAAAGTAAGGAGAAATGCAATGAGAAAACAGTGGAACATAGTTAGTGATGCCGGTACGCTGATGATTGAGGCGTTGGCAATGCTGGCGCTGATTTCTATGGTGACGCCGATTTTGTATAAAAAAGCGGCTGAGCGTACGCTTGAATTGCAGGATATTAATGCGGCCAGTCAAATGCGTGTGATGAGCAAGGCTTTGGATGATTATATTCGAGATAATTTTGCCGATATCACAGGGGGACGAACTGTCGTTAATAATTGCGGAGGAACAGCCGGAAGTGTTGATTATAGCGGATTTGTAGATGGCGGAAAACCAAAAGATGAAGCGTCTAAAGTGATTCCGGTAGAGCATTTGTGTGATTATTTGCCTTATGGCTTTATTGATAGTACCGGTAAAATTAACGGTAGTCGTACTTTTGAAGGATATAATGTAGCTATTGCATTGAAAACGGCTACCGTGCAATCTCAGGATAGTAGCGGCGCTACCATTGACAAAGATGTGTCGCGTTTGACCGGATTTATTTTGGCGCAGCCACAAGGCGAATTGCCTTTGTTGCGTGCTTCCAGAATATCTTCAATGATCGGAAGCAACGGTGGTTATGTGCAAGACGGCAATGCCAACGGTGTGCAGGGGGTGTGGAAAATTGATAATATTAAAAGTGAATTATTTAGCGGTGCTGCAGATATTAAAGTAGATGATGGGGCGATTGTTACATCTTCTGTACAGCCGATTTCAGACGGAAGCAGCTTGAATGAAAACGTGTTGTATCGTAAAGAGTATCCGGGAAGACCGGACTTGAACACCATGGAAACTACTTTGAATATGGGTGGTAATGATATTGAAGATATTCACAAGTTGATTGTGTCCGGAGAAGATTTAGGAACCGATGATGCTGCGTTGGAAATTGAACACGGCGGAATTGATATTAAAGACGGTGGGTTGGATATCGGCGATGGAAAATTTGAGGTAGATGGTACTGATGGGTCTTTCTCAGGTGCCGGTGGAAATTTCCAAGTCGATGGTACCGGTAATACCACTATGGGTAATGCAAATATAAACGGTGATGCGGCAATTACCGGAGGTGCTACTGTGGGTGGTGATATTTCGGTGACTGGTGGCGCTACCATTGGGGGACCGACTGTAATTAACAATACTTTGCAAGTCGATGATAATGCAGAATTTGGTAAAGATGTTAATATTGCAGGTAATTTGACGGTGGCCGGAGATACAACTTTGAACGGGCCGACCACCATCAATAATACTTTGCATGTGACCGGAGATACTACTCTTGATGGGCCGACCACTATCAATAATACTTTGCATGTGACTGGTGATGCTAATTTTGACAGTAACGTAAGTATTGGCGGAGATTTGACCGTCGAAGGAATTTTGCGCTCTAATGACTTCAGATCTAAGACTTTGCATGGTGGTTTGATTGGTTATGATTGGGCGGATAATCCGGATAATGACCGTTTTGGTTTTACGGCAATTTGGGCACAGGGAAATCCGGCAAACAGCTATGTATGGGCTGGTCCGAATAATGAAATGGAAGTGACTTTGGACCGTGTAACTTTGTCGGCTGGGCCGACTGATGATAAAACCGGTTTTGAGTTGACTCCGGGGGATATCACTATGGGTGCCGATACTATCAGTTTGATGGCATCTAATGATTTGAATAAGCCGGAACTGCAAATTACACCGGATAGGACTTCAGTTAATAGAGGACAGTTTGTGGTTAATACCTGGCAAGATGCGGCAAATCCGACCGGAAATGCGGTTAACCAGATTGAAACTAACTATAACTATGTACACTTTATGAAGACCAATGACGAGCCTTTGTTGTCGGTTAGTGATGATGCTTCAACTGATAAGGGCGGCGTACATGTACGTAAAGGTGTGTTGGAGGTAAAGACTATTCGCGATGCGGATAATCCGACCAGTTTAGATGAAGGCTATGTTAAAGCTGACCGCTTTGTGGACAACTATGTGATGGATGTGGATGCGGCTATGCCTAGAACCAATAATGATACCGGTTATAGTGCTAATCCAAACAGATATAGCCAATATCAGGTTAACCCGGCTTATACATCGGTTATGCATGATATTAAGTTGACATCACGAGGTGGTTCACGATTGAGTGATATTTTGCCTGACTTTATTAATAAAGGTATTTATGTGGTGGATAATACTTATACCGAGGATGTTCCTTATTGGGGAAAATTGAATGTGTCGGTTAAAGGAAATGTAGTTGAGGCTGACGGAGTAAAGACTTGTACAAGTCATACTTGTTGGACTTCTCCGTGGCTGGGTATTATTCCGGCTCCTCAGTGTCCTCCGGGGTATGCTCGTGTGGTAACGATTACTCCGGCCGGTTGGGCAATGGGACAGGCTGGTGTTCCGGGTATCCTGCATGATAAGCGCCAAGATTTGTGGACGCCTAGTTATCCGTACAATCCGGCTGACCCAGAGGATCCGTCTCCGTTGTATTTCCAGAAGAGTACTTGGTTGCGTGCGAATGTTTATCCGCATGGGTCTAAGCAAGACTTTTTGGGATGGAGTGCGATTATGGGATTTATGTATCCGTATACTTATTATAAAGAATATATTGATGATTTGGGCGGTGAGGTCGACATCGACAAAGGTTCTGTTCCGGATAATCAATTGGTAGTATGGAACTTGTTCCCTGTTCTTAAACGCCAGCTGGAGGCTTATGTGACGGTATATTGCTACTTTGATAGAAATAACAGTCGCTATTCTTCAGAATATGTGGATCAGTATGACCAGTTGAACAACTTTAGAAAAGGATGGAGCAAGAATTCTGATTATGTTAATCGTTTGAATGATGCTTCGCAGACTTATAATGATCCGTGGTAAACGATTATGAGACTTAAAGCCGCTCTTTATGAGCGGCTTTTTTGTTGATAGTTTGGAATGTTTGCTTTTTTTGATGGACTTGAAATGGATTTGTATTAACATAAACTAAAATGGGTTAGATTAGGAGGTTGCTAATGTTGAAAGGTCTGTACTACGGAGCTGCTGCAGTTTTGTTGCTGATGAGTGAAGCTGCAGCGCAAAATGATGTTAAGGAAGGGGTGCAGTCTTTCCAACAAGAGAGCGGAGCTTGGCGCAGGCAGGAACAAAACAAAGTACAAGTTTTGCAGACTATTACCGATTCAGTAGGTAAAAGTGCTATTGATAATATTACCGGAGCGGAGCAGGTATTTTGTTATCAGGTTACAACTCGTCCTAATGATTATAATGGTTATACGATTAATGGGATGGCGCTGACCGGATTTTGCGGTGTTGTGAATGCAGAATTGAAGAATATGATTGAAACACAACTGTTTGCAACGGCATCAAATATAGATTTTAATACTACGGAGCAATGTGTGATTAAGCCAAAGCTTATGTTGCGCTTTGTACGGGGAATTGATGCTACCGATGTGTTGATTTCGGCTCCGTGCCATTCGGTGGCGATATTTTATGCCGGTAAAGCCAAAGCCTATAATTTCAAACCGGGGGCGGAGATTTTGGATGTGATGGTAGAATCTTTCAAAGGGCAGACAGTGCCGTTTACATCTCCGGCGATGTTAAATCAGTTGTTGCCGATTGGAGTGCCTCAAACAGCGGCTCAGCAGAAAATGGTAGCCGGACAGAAACAGGCTCAACCTATTCGTAATTGGGAAGAGCCCGAGATGCCTCAGCAGTCTAAAACAACAGAACCGGCTAAAAAAAGCGGCTGGAATAATGTGAAGGTAAATGTTGGCCGTTAAGGGGCTACATATAAACCTTTTGCTGGAAGACGTTTTCCAAAAAAAACAATGATATAAAGCATATTGCCGCGGAGATTAGCGGAGTGGCTATCCACCCAATGATGATTTTGGTGATGGTGTTCCAACTGATGTTGCGTCCACCTTTGGCGATGCCGATACCAATTATGGCACCGATAACCGCTTGAGAGCTAGAGACCGGTACCAGAGGAATTGAAGGCAGGCCTAGGTCTTTGAGGGAGGCTTGCAGCCCTTGGGAAGAAAAGGCAAATAGTACCAACGATTGTGAGAAGACAATAATCCAGGCAATGGTAGGGGTCATAGACATTAGGTTGTTACCGACGGTTTTGATTGCCTTGTAAGAATAAGTGAAAATACCGACGCAGATGGCAATGGCTCCTAAGAAAAACAGAATCTGAGTATTACTAATATAATAGCCGTTGAGATAAATGTTTTTGAAAGGGCTGGATTCAACAAAAACGCCCATCACGTTGGCAATGTTGTTGGCGCCTAGGGCATAACCTCCGAAAGCAGCCAAAAGCCACAAACCAATGCGGAGGTAGCTGTCTTGCCGCAGAAGATGAAGGTGAGAAAAGTGCAAAATGTTTTTGATTAATACATATACAATGATGGCGATAAAGCCACTGAGCAGGGGGCATAAAACCCAAGAGCTAACAATGGTGTAAAGAGTGTGGATATCCGTGTCATAGCCGCTGTATAAGTTCCAACCGATAATACCCCCAACAATGGCTTGTGAGGTAGAGACTAACAGGCCGGAAGATACCATCCAGTAGACGGTTAAAGCTGCCGAAAGGGCTACCATAAAGGCTCCGGCGATGGCATTGACAGAGCCTAAGCTGTTTAATGTGGCGCTGGTGCCGCCTCCGGCAAAAACAGCGCCGATAACAATAAATAAACAAGATGTGGCGGCTGCGGTTTTGAATTTGAGCATTTTGCTGCCTACGGCGGTGCCGAAGATGTTGGCGGCATCATTGGCGCCGAGTGACCAGCCTAAAAATAAGCCGCTGCTTAGAAAAAAGAAAAACAGTAAGTCCATCAGATATCTCGCTTAATGGTGAAGATTAATAACTCGTCGACGCAGTCTTCAGCCAAATCGGCAATATTTTCAATCTCGTCAAACAGAGTGCTGAGCTGGAGTTTGTTGGCCAGGGGCATGTCCGAATCGAAAATGCTTTCTTTGAGGTGGCCGGAGCTTAAGTCTGATTCATGTTCTAAGAAGTATACTTTTTGAGAATAGTCGCGGACCAGGCTGAAATTGCGGAAAAAAGAGCGCGAGGCGATGCTTAAGTTTTCGGCGCATTCGGTAACTTGGGTAACCAGCGTCATAATACGGGTGTGGTAAATTTCGGGAATCTCGGGACGCTCAATGTAAAATTGGTAAGAGACTTCATCAAAGCGGTTGATGACTTTATCAAGGTTTTCAACCAATTCAAGTACGTCAGCTCGCAAGTCCGGAATTAGGTTTTGGACATAGAGGCGGTTTTCAATGTCGCGGCGGAGCTGGTCGGCATCGTGCTCAATTTGGCGCAGCTGTTTATTGGTTTTTTTGAAGTCTTCGCTGCGACCTTCTTGTAAATAGGTGGCTATTGATTTGTTAAAGGTCATGGCGGCGTCGATAACATTGTCGTGGAAACTATCAATTTTAGTTTCCAGTGTTTTGGCTCCGGCAAACAGCGATATCTTGATTCCAAACATATATTTTTACCTCGTTCTGATATTTGTATATTTCAGTATAAGCCTAATTTATTAATAAATTGGTAGCAGGAAGCTTTTTTAATGGTAAATAAATATTATTTTTGCCTTGTCAATGTAATTCTTTTTAGATAAATTAGATATGTTTTTAATTGCTTTTAGTTTAAGGATATAAAAATGAAGAATAGTTCCCTTTATATATCTTTAGTGGCTTTGGTGGCTTCCATTGCTGCTGTGATTATGAGTTTGGGTGCTTCTAAGACCGTTGCTCCGCAGCAGCAAGGTATGAGTGTGGAAGAAACCCTGAACAATAATCCGGAAATTATTATTAATGCTATGCAGAAATATGAGCAGAAAATGAGAGAACAGGCTTTGGCTGAAGCTCAGAAAATGCTTACCGACAATATTGATGCTATTAATAATGATCCGAACTCTCCGATTATCGGTAATCCGAATGGTGAGATTACTTTGGTTGAGTTCTTTGACTTCTCTTGTGGTTTCTGCCACAGATTGTATCCGGCTTTGAAGAATATTATTGCTAAAAATCCGGATGTTAAAGTTGTGGTTAAGTCTTTGGACTTCGTGTCTCCGGATTCTAAATATGCAGCTAGAGCTGCTTTGGCTGCCGGCGAACAGGGTAAATATACTGAAATGTATGATGCTTTGTTCCAGCTGCAGGGCCCGATGAATCAGGCTGCGGTTGATGCTGCGGCTCAGGGTTTGGGCTTGGATATGGAAAAATACAAAGCCGATGTTAACTCTGATAAAATCAACAACATCATTGCTAGCTACCATGATTTGGCCGGTAAAATTCAGGTCAACGGTGTTCCGGCGATGATCTTGGAAGGTCAGATGTTGCAGACTATTGATGAAAATGTTATTCAAGCTAAAATTGATGAAATCAAGGCTGCTAAATAAGCTTGATAGTCTGAGATAAAAAAGAGGGCGTGTAAAAACGCCCTTTTTTGTTGCCTTAAATCAGATTTAGTATTGGCGGTTGATGATAAAATCAGCCAAAGCGCTGAGGATATTGGCTCGCGAGCCAAATTGGCGGTTGATGAGTTCTTGGGCTTCATCAATATAAGTTTGAGCCAATTGGTGGGCTTTATCAACCCCGTAGAGGCTGACAAAGGTTAGCTTGCCTTGGGTTTTGTCTTTGCCAAGAGTTTTGCCAACAAGGGATTGTTCGCCTTCAACATCAAGCAGGTCATCGGCAATTTGGAAGGCTATACCGATTTTGCGCGAGTAATCAATCAGGGCTTTAGTTTCAACCTCTGAAGCTCCGGCAAATACGGCTCCGGCTTCACATGCATAGCGAATCAGGCGGCCGGTTTTCATCTCTTCAATATGTTTAATCATAGTTTCGGTATTGAGCTCAGGGGAACGCTCGGCATAAAGATCAAGCATCTGTCCGGCAACCATACCGTTGAAGGCGCCGGCGGCATTGGCTAGTAAGCTGACAAGTTTGATTTGTATATCAGCAGAAGCCGGAATTTTACCATCGCTCAAAAGCTCAAAGGCATAGGTCAAAAGCCCATCTCCGGCTAAAATGGCGGTAGCTTCGTCAAAGGCCTTGTGGCAGGTGGGTTTGCCACGGCGGAGGTCGTCGTTGTCCATGGCCGGCAAGTCATCGTGAATCAGAGAGTAAGAGTGCAGGCATTCCAAAGATACGGCAATCCGCAGAGTGTCTTCAAAATTCTTGTCAAATAAGCGGCCGGTTTGGTAAACCAAAAAAGGGCGCAGTCTTTTGCCGCCGTTCATTACCGAATATTTCATCGCCTCAACCACGCGTCCCTCAGGGCGCCCGTTGAGCGGAAAAAACTCCGGCAAGCGGCTGTTGAATTGTTCAGTATAATTAGATAGTTCAGTTTGCAAAACAGAAGTGTTCATAATCTTAATCTTCTACTTTATCTAAGGGAGTGGTTTGGAGCTCTCCGTTGGGAGAAAGCTCAATCTTTTCAATCTTGAGCTGGGCGGCTTTAAGCTTGCCTTCGCAGAACTTTTTTAAGGTTACGGCTTTTTCATAAGCGGCGACTGCGTCATCAAGGCGGATGCGGCCGCTTTCAAGCTCGCGCACAATGTTTTCAAGTTGAGTGAGGGCTTCTTCAAAGCTCAGCTCAGGAGCTGCTTCAGTTGTCATGGTTTTATTCTCCGTAAAAATGTTTTTCGGCATTGTAATACATTAACTCAGGATGTGCAACTTTTATATAGAACTTATGATATTATTCTAAATGATATATGGATATTAGTTATATTATCCCTCCTTTAAAAGCAAAATGATGTTAAATAAAAAGCTGTGAACTTTGGAGGTGTGTTATGACCAAGATAAATGTAGTGTGTGGTGCTCGATTGCTTAAAGCTTTGAGTAATGAAAAACGTTTGGAAATTGTGTTCTATTTGGTGAATCGGGAGTTGAAAGTCCATGAGCTTGGGCAATTGGTTGGTTTGGGGCAATCGGCTCTGTCGCAGCATTTGGCTATTCTACGGGCGGAAAATATTGTGAAAACCAGACGGGTGGCGCAGAATATTTTTTATTCAGTAGAAAATGAGAATGCGATAAAAATTGTAAGGTTGTTGGAAGAAATCTACTCTTAATTCTGTTGATAGAGTTCGCTCTTCAGGTGTCATGCTTGCAATTTTTTCGCTCGTGTACTGTTTTTGTACACGTTGCTCAAAAATCCCTGCGTGGAGGAGTTTGCTCTTCAGGCGTCATACTTGCAGATTTGCTCCTTATGTACCGCTTGTTGTACACCGCGTCGCAAATCTGCGGCGTAGCACACCTAAATATCAAACTCTTGGATTCAATGTTTTAAAAGGCTCGCTATAATAACGAGCCTTTGCAAGCTGGCGCCGCAAACGGGCGCCGTTTGATCCGCTCGGTTAGCGGTAGCTTGTTCGGTGCCCCATAAGCCGCGTTGCTCACCACCGAGGCGGTGGAGCCATCGGCCACCGGTAGCAAAATTGGGGCAGAGGAAATGCGATGCTTACACTCTGCCCGTTTGGGGTTATGGGGACTGGATCCCCGGGACAAGCCCGAGGATGACAGTGCTGTAGAAGGATAAAAAACTAGAAAGCGAGTACCGGGCGAACGGACAAGTTGTTACCGTGGTCGGTTTTACCACTGTCATCGTCCATTACGAGCAAGCCACTGGTATTGGCGTAAAAACGCCATCCAGCAGTACTATTATATTCAGATGACGACCAAATTCCCTCAGAATCGTTGTATACTTTTCCAATGATTGTTCCTTCTGCAGTAGTGATACCGGTGTTGATTCTGTCGAAATTAGTCTGATTATTTAAAACGTTATCTAATAAGCCAGCTGAAGGTAAGCACCATGATTTACCACTTGGAGTGCCGATTGGATTATAATTTTTAGCCGCCCAAGCTGCCGGATATTTACTGCTATCACCATAATAGGTAATAGCATCGGTATTCGGACAGCTGGCTTGGATATCTTTTAGATTTGATTTTGATGTAAGGTTAGGAAGCAAAGGAATATCAAAATTCCATCCACCCCATGAAATACCAGTCTTAATTGGGCTAATTGTCATAATCCAACCGCTGGAAGTAGTAGTTCTTTCCATAATAACTACGCCGAGTAGGGTTTTGCCGCTTTCTAAATTATTAGAGCAGGTATTATCAGAATAGAACAATGCTCCTACTGTACAGCCCGAATAATCAGGTGCTTTTTGCTGGCAACTTCCATTTTCCCAATAGTAGCCACTTGTACAAGTGCAGAAAGCATATTTATTATTGCAAGCTTCTCCGCCGCCGGTTTCATTAGTGCCGGAACAGGTGTATTGGAATCCGTATTTATCGCAGAATTGCTGTTCACATTCCGAATCGGATTTGATACAAGCCCATTTGTTGCCAAAAGGGCATTTGACGCCCTTACCGCCGTTGCAAGAGGTTTCGGTATAACCCAAGGTTTCGCAATCTTGCGTAGCTACGCATTGGGCAAAAGTTAAACTTGGAATAAAGGACAGACTTGTCCCTAGCAATAAAAATTTAATTTTCATAACAAAAGCTCCATTGTTTTTAGAGTTAAAACAACGCACCTTTGTCAGAAATAACAAGGTGCGCGGAGCTGAAAAACTGTCTAAGTGCAGTCGGGCTTATTCGTCAAGGCTTATTTCACCCACTCCACGCGTGGTGGATATTTACTTAGAGGTGTTTTTCAGACACCGCAGCCGGTTCATCCAACTGCAGATTTAGAATACCACGTGAGGTGCAAAGTTGCAAGTCGTTTTTGATGTAATCATCAACTTGAGAGTTGAGAAGAGAGAGGATAAATTAATTTAATAGACAATTTTGTCTATTAAATTTTAGGGAGGCAAGTGTTGAGGGGAAAAGGGGCGGAGAGGGGGAAAGGTTTTTCTTCTGGGCTGAGGGGGTAAGGAGCAAATGGAGCGGAATGGAGGAAAATGGGCAGGGAGAGCTTGTGGCTTGCATCCTGCCCGTTGAAAGTTACCACGAAGTGAGGACGGGGCGAACATAGTAGAGGTTGTTGGAGCCGTGGCTGTACGCGCTACCATTGGACATATTCACGATGGCGTAGTAACCACTTAGGCTGTAGCCGTAGGTAGATGACCAATAATAGTTTTCTGTTATTTTTGTTCCGCCGTATGTCGCAAGTAACGTGTTGACTCGTGATTTATTATTATAAATTGATAGTAATTGTTCTAATGTTGGCAAGGTTCCTTTAATATTGCTGCAGAAAGCATAGCTAGGGCATTGGCTATTGGCATCATCCCAGTTTAGTTGTCCTAAATCATGTAGTGCCAGATAGAAGTTCATACTGCTAGTTTTGACGCCAACAACCTTACCGTTGCAATAATACAGCTCACCTTGTGCTCCGTTGAGAACTTGTTTTTGGCAGGTACCATCTTTCCATTCATAGCCGCTGGCGCAGGTACAAGCGGTATATTTGCCGCCGCAAGCGGTGCCGGAGCCGCCGGAGTAACCGGTGCCGGAGCAAGTGTATTGGTAGCTCGAATCGCAGGTGCAAGATTGATATTTACCGTTGCAGGTTTCACCGCTCCCACTCTCTCCGGTGCCGGTGCAGCTTTTATCATAGCCTAATTTAATGCAATCTTCGGCAGCTCCACCGCCGCAATACCATCCCTCTCCAAAGGGGCATTTTAAGCCACTCCCGGGGCAAGCTGAATCAGTATAACCTAGTAGTGAGCAATCAGTCACGGCACATTCTGCCGCTGATAATGTTTGAGGAACTAAGGACAGAGAAGTTCCCAAGAGTAAAAAGGATATTTTTTGCATAATAACACCTGCATCTACATTTATCTTCACAGCTATCATTATAACAAAAAAGAAAATATTTTTCAATTACTATTTTTAATTAATGGCAAAAATGGGGACGGGAAGAAAGTTTATGGTAAGAAGTAGCAAGGAGGAAAAGTGGATAGAGTAAGGGGAAAGTAAAAAATGGCAGAAAGGTGCCGGCGCAATTGCGCCGGTCGCGCGCCTCTCCCGACGGCTCAGCCGTCGACCTCTCCGCCGGAGAGGGGGATATTTAGGGGTATAGTGGTGGGAGGAAGTGAGGGCAGAGTGAAATGGGGCTAGGGTAATATGTTATGTGATTATAAAGGAGGAGGGTGGAAAAAACTCAAAAGTGGCAAGATGAGAGCAACGCGATTAATTGAAAAGCTGAGCAGGAAAGTGGTGACTGAGCGGGTGAAGCTGCGCCAGCTTCCTCGACGGTTCAGCCGTCGACCTCTTCGCCGGAGAGGGGGAAGTTGCTCGATGGAGAGGGGCTATGTGTTTGGGGTGGTGAGTTGTAATTTTTTGGTTTGGGGATTGTAGCTAAACCCCAGTTGGCCGGCCCTCAAGGCTAAGGCGTGTTGTCCAAAAATCTCTTTGCGCCAGCCATGCAGAAAACGCACCCCTTTATCGTGTTTGCCGGCAAAGAGCCGCAGTTCGGCATCGGTCGCGATGACGTGGTAATAAACATCATTTTGGGTGCTGACTATGTTCAGCAAAAGTTTGAGCATTTCAAACAAATCCGCTGAAAAAGACAGACTTTTTTCTTTTTCAGGTTTGACCATTTGAGCCGGTGGAATTTGCTCAGCTAAGGCAACTACATCTAAAATTTCTTGGCTTAGTTTGCCTTGCAAAATGTCGGCTCGCATATTGCGAATCGCGGCAAGCTCTTCCATTGAATGGGGGCGGGAGGCCGCAATATTTAGCAAGCATTCATCTTTAATAATTGTTTGGCGCGGCAAGTTTTTGTGCCTAGCGCGGTTCTCCCTCCAGGCGGCAAGCTCACGCAGAAGGGTTAAGTATTTGGCGTTGTGGCTATGCGGACGAATACGCTCCCAAACCTCATACGGGTCAATGGTATAAGTCTTGGGGGATAAGAGCGGTGCCATCTCATCAGCAATCCAATCTTCACGATGGTGCTCTTGCATATATTGACGCAAAAACTCGTAAATCTTGATTAAATGTGTAACATCGGAAATTGCATAAGCTAGTTGTTTTTCATTAAGCGGGCGAATGCACCAGTTGGTCAAACGGCAGCTTTTGTCAAGCTCAATCCCTAAAATTTGCCGAACCAAAGCTTCATAACTGGCAGATGCCCCAAAACCGCAAACCTGCGCGGCAATCTGGGTATCAAACAACGGAGCGGGGATAAAACCACAGAGCTGGTATAAAATCTCAATATCTTGGCGGCAAGAGTGAAAAACTTTGGTAATATTAGGGGCGCGCAGAACCTCAATAAACGCGGATAAATCTAGCCCCGTGGCCAAAGGGTCAATAACCCCTTCACCCCCTAAGCAGGCAACCTGAATTAACCCTAACTGTGGGTAATAAGTTTTTTCACGCTGGAACTCCAAATCAACGGTGATGAAATCATATTGCGCTAAGGTTTGGCAAAATTGTTGCAGGGTAGGGGTATCTTGTATTATCAGCATAAGAGGTATAATTTATCCGTTTCAAATTAGGTTATTTTTAGTTGTCGCTTAGTGTAGCAGGAACAATAAAACTTGGCAATCGAAAAAAATTGTAAAAAACGCTTGATTTTGTCTAAAATATCTGGTATGTTAGGTGCATTAATGTATTATTTTAATTTTTTATATTATGAAACATATAATTTTCGTGGGTGCATTTAACCCTCAGTTGAGAAAGCAGGCATCGTTATCAGTGTTAAAAGAAGCAATTGCTCAAGAAGTGATTGATGCCGGTGTGGAAGTATCTGAATGGCGTGAGGCTCGTGCGGTTACGCAGCGTTGCGGCACTAAAAGTGCGGTGATTGAAAGAGGCTTTGCCTTGCTTTTCGAGGACGAAGAAAGCTGTCGTCGGGCGGCATGGCATCTGAAGAATGGGCTGCGTCGCGGTGCTTATACCATCAAGCTCAACGAAGAGCTCCCGTTGCAGGTATTTCGTTTGTGGTTCGATGATGACCAAGATGGCGTGAATAACCTACACAAAGGGGCGCAGACTTGGGCTGGGTTGATGCGCAATCAGTCTGACTTTGTTTCGGTGATGATATTTGAAACCCCGCGCGGAATATGCGTTATGGGTAGCAATTCACCGTATCGGGCAAATGATGCTCAGGCTTGGAAAAAAGCTGTTATGAGCGTCACTGACAATGCCGACAATGTCACATTGCCGGATTTTTATGATAAATAAAAATAGCGGCTAAACGGACAAGGGTACCAAGCGGTGCCCTTTTTTTGTGCCTAAAATCAGCAAAGACTAAGAAAATGTGCTTGCTTTTCAGAAAAATCAGAACTAAAACTATAAGGCTATTAATAATAATTTATGAGGGCAAAAAATGAGTAGCTATCGTACACATACTTGCGGCGAGCTCAGAGCTTCAGACATTGGCAAAGAAGTCAAGCTGGCCGGCTGGATTCATCGTAAACGCAATTTGGGAAGCTTGTGCTTTGTCGATTTGCGAGACCATTACGGAATTACACAGTGCGTGTTTGATAGCGACTCCGATTTGTTTGCCAAGATTGAGGCCGTGCGTGTCGAATCGGTTATCGGAATTACGGGTGAGGTGGTTCAACGTGAGAGCGTTAATAAAAATATTCCGACCGGTGATATCGAAATCAAAGTAAAAGCTTTAGAAGTTTATTCTGAGGCTGATGTGCTGCCGGTGCAGGTGGCTTCTGATGGCGGTGAACCCGAGGAATTGCGCCTTAAATACCGCTTTTTGGATTTGCGCAAAGACCGAATCCATAAAAATATTTTGTTGCGCTCCAAGGTTATTCAGCGCTCACGTGAGCTGATGAGAGAGCAAGGGTTTACGGAATATCAGACCCCAATTTTGACGGCGTCTTCTCCGGAAGGGGCTCGTGACTTTTTGGTGCCGTCGCGTTTGAACCCAGGAAAGTTCTATGCTTTGCCGCAGGCTCCGCAACAGTTTAAGCAGCTGTTGATGGTGGCCGGTTTTGATAAATATTTCCAGATTGCGCCGTGCTTCCGTGATGAAGACCCGCGTGCCGACCGCTCTCCAGGCGAATTTTACCAAATGGATATGGAGATGAGTTTTGCCACGCAGGACGATGTATTCAAGGTGATTGAGCATACGTTGGGGACGATTTTTAATGAATTTGCTAACGGCAAAACCGTTGATCAGGCTCCGTTTATTCATATTCCGTTCCGTGAGGCGATGGCTAAGTATGGTTCAGATAAGCCAGATTTGCGTAACCCGCTGATTTTGCAAGATGCATCAGCTTTGTTTGGGGATAGCGGATTTAGTGTTTATGACTCTATGGTCAAAGAGGGCAAGGTGGTTAAAGGCATGTTGGTTAAGGGCATTGCCGCCAAGCCGCGTTCATTCTTTGACAAGTTGGATGGTTATGCCAAAGAAGAGGGTATGGGCGGAATTGCTTATATTGCTTTTGCCGAAGGCGGGCCGAAAGGTATTTCCAGAATGTTGAGCGAGGCCAAAATTGCGGAGATTAAAGCTGCGTTTGGTGCCGCTGACGGAGATGCGATTTTGTTTATGGTTGGCAAAGGTATGAAGTTTGACAAGTTCAGCGGTCGTCTGCGCAACAAAGTGGGCGAGGAGTTGGGCTTGATTGATGCTAACTCGTTCAAAATGTGCTGGGTGGTTGATTTTCCCTTCTATGAAGAAAATGAGGAAACCGGCGCGGTTGAGTTCTCGCACAATCCGTTCTCTATGCCGCAGGGCGGTATGGAGGCTTTACAGACTAAAGCTCCGTTGGATATTTTGGCTTATCAATATGACTTTGTTTGCAACGGTGTGGAGCTGTTGTCAGGCGGTGTACGCAACCATCAGCCGGAGATTATGTATAAGGTATTTGAGATTGCCGGTTATGGTCCGGAAGTTGTGGACAACAAGTTTGGCGGTATGATTAGTGCCTTTAAGTTTGGGGCGCCTCCGCACGCCGGCTCGGCTTATGGTGTTGACCGTTTGGTAATGCTGTTGTTGGATGAGCCGATTATTCGTGATGTAATCTTGTTTCCGCTGAATGGTAAGGCGCAAGATTTGATGATGCAGGCGCCGAATGTGGTTACGCCGGAGCAATTGAAAGAGCTGCATATTAAGTTAGAGTAGTTTGCTATTTGGGTGTCATACTTGCAATTTTTTCGCTCGTGTACTGTTTGGTGTACACGTCGCTCAAAAATCCCTGCGCAGCACGCCTAAATATCAAACTCTTGGATTCCATATTTGAAAGGCTCGTC